>PLMM01000143.1:0-25290 GCA_003142495.1 Gemmatimonadota bacterium
CCGCGCAGCCCACCGCGCAACCCACCGCGCAGCCGAACGGGCCGCCCAAGACGCGCACCGTTCCACAGGTGCAGCCGAACGTGAACGTACGTCCGGCGCCCAGCACGAACGATCGTCCCATGCACACGGATGGTCCCGCGCCCGTGAACGGTTCTGCCAACAGCAGCCCCGCACACACGGTAGCCCAGCCGAACCCGAACGTGCATCCCGCGCCGAACGCGAAGCCGGCCTCACCGCCCAACACGCGTCCGGTCTCACACACCGAAGTGAAGCAGCCGAACCAACATCCGGTTGCGCAGCCTCCGCACACGGTAGTAACCGATGAGAAGAAGTCGCCCGTGCAGGGCGAGAAGCCGCCGGCGCAGACCAACGAAAAGCCCAAGGAGCCCGCACAAAACGACAAGCCACCGCGTCGCAACTAACCGCGGCACGGGGCGTGCTAAACTCTCTCGCGAGGCAGTCGCAGCGAGAGAGGGCGACGGCCGGATTCGCTCTACCTTGAGCGGCTCCGGCCGCTCGTCATTCGGCGGCTAGCACACACTCGAGCCCATGACTCTGCTCAACCGCTCGCCATCGGAAGAGAAGCGAATGGCAGCCGCGCGACTCTCCCCTCGCTCGATCTTTTCGTACTGGCGCCTCACCTGGCGCCGGCTCACGGCCGTCTTCGGGCCGCCGCTGCTCGTGCTCATGATCGGCATCGTCGCGTACCTGGGCACCTCCAAAATCGTGTCGACCCGCATCGAAGGCCGCCGCTCGCGCGCCGTCACCGATGCCGCCGATCAGCTACTCGCCTTCCTCACCGACGCGGAAACGGGGCAGCGCGGCTTGCTCCTCACCGGCAACCAGGACTACCTGCAGCCGTACAACGAAGCGGTCGACTCGGTGCCCTTCGCCATCACGCGCCTTCGCCGCGCGCTCGGCGTCGTCGAAGCGACACCGGCCACGCGACTCGAGATCGACAGCCTCACGCTTCTGTCCGACGAAAAGATGGCCGAGCTCGCGGAGACGGTCCGCCTGCACCGCACCATCAGCCACGACAGCGCGCTCGCTGTCGTGAACACGAATCGCGGACGCGACTTCATGAACGCCGCGCGCCGAATCGACAAATCGATTCGCGATCAGGAGGCCATCCGCCTCGCCTCCCGCGCCGCTGATCTCACGCACTTCACCAACGAAGTCACCCTCGTCGTCATCTTCGGCACCGGCGCCGCATTCCTCATCGCTCTCCTCGTGAACGTGCTCCTCGCTCGCGATGCCGCAACGCAAACCCGACTCGCCGCCGAGCGCGATGAGTCGAACGAAGAGCTCCAGGCCACCAGCGAGGAGCTCGAGGAGCAGACCGCGCTCGCCGAGGACGCGCGCCAGGAAGCGACCGACATCCTCGAGAGCATCGGCGACGCGTTCTTCGCGCTCGACCACGACTGGAAGTTCATCTACCTCAACGAGAACGCCGAGCCGCTCGTCGGCCGCACGCGCGCCGAACTCCTCGGCGTCACCATCTGGCAGGTGTTTCCCGAGATCGTCGGGAGCACCTTCGAGCGCGAATACCGCCGCGCGATCGACGAGCAGATATCCACCGGCTTCGAGGAATATTTCGAGCCGCTCGACAAGTGGTTTCAGGTGCGCGCGTATCCGTGGCGCCGCGGCCTCGCCGTCTACTTCACCGACGTCAGCGCACGCGTGCACGCCGAGCGCTCCTTCCGCGCGCTCGCCGAAACGATGCCGCAGCTCGTGTGGTCGACGAATGCATTGGGCGGCAGCGAATACTTCAACGGCCGCTGGCTCGCGTACACGGGCGCAGACACCGCCGCTCCGTCCAACGGTGACTGGCGCAAGTCGCTCCATCCGGCCGACGCGCGCGACGTCGACGAGAAGTGGAATCGATCGTTCCGAAATGGCGATCCCTTCGAGGCCGAGTGCCGCCTGCGCCGCGGCGACGATGGCGCATATCGATGGTTCCTCTGCCGCGCGCTTCCGCTGCGCGACGAGACGGGAAAGATCACGCGCTGGTTCGGAACCTGCACCGATGTGCACGACCAGCGCCGCGCCACCGAGGGGCTGAGTGTCTTGGCCGAAGCGAGCGCCGTGCTCGCGACGTCGGTGGAGACCGGCGAGACACTTCGCAGTGTCGCCGATCTCGCCGTGCCGCGGCTTGGCGACTGGTGCACCATCGACCTCCTCGGCGCGGACGGTACGCTAGCGCGCATCGCCACCGTTCACTCGGATCCCGCCAAGCTCGCGATCGCGCACGAGTTCAATCGCCGCTTCCCCGCCACGCCGGATCAGCCGGGCGGAGTCTACGCGGTGCTGCGCACCGGCGTCGTGCAGGCGAGCGAGATCACCGACGAGATGATCATCGCCGGCGTTGCCGATCTCGAGAAACGCGCGCTGCTGCTCGCGCTGGGTCTTCGCTCGTACGTCATTGCACCGATGCTCGTCGACAACGTCGCCGTCGGCGCGGTCACTATCGTTTCCGCGGAGTCTGGCCACTTCCTCGGCCCCAGCGACATCTCGCGCGTGCAGGAGCTCGCGCGCCGCACGGCGCTCGCGATCGAGCGCACGCGCCTCTTCGCCGAAACGGTGAGCGCGCGCGATGCGGAGTCGCTGAGCAACGCGCTGCTGCGCGAGAGCGAGGCGAAGCTCGTGCTTTCGATGGAGGCCGGCGGACTCGGCTCGTGGGAGTGGGACATCAGGAGCGACCGCGTCACGTGGTCGCCGCAGACGGAGCGCATGCACGGACTCGCCGAGGGCACTTTCTCGGGCACGCGTGAGGAGTTCAGCTCCTATATCCACCCCGACGACCGCGAGCGCGTCGCCGGCGAGATCGCGCGCACGCTGGCCGGGCGCATTCCGACCTACCACATCAAGTATCGCTTTCTACGCACCGATGGCGCCGTGCGATGGCTCGAGGGCTTTGCCCGCCTCCGCACCGACGCGAACGGGGAGCCCGTCAGCTTCCTCGGCGTCAGTCACGATGTCACGAATCGCGAGGAACTGCTCGAGGGCGAGCAGCAGGCGCGCCGCGATGCGGAGGCGGCGAATGCGGCGAAGGCGATCTTCCTGACGACGATGTCGCACGAGCTGCGCACGCCGCTGAACGCAGTGTCGGGCTACGTCGATCTACTCGAGATGGGCGTGCGCGGTCCCATTACCGATTTGCAGCGCGAGGACCTGCGCCGCATCAGGCGCGCAAGCCAGCATCTGCTCGTGCTGATCAACGACATTCTGAACTACGCACGTCTCGAAGCGGGAAGCGTGGAGCTGCATCTCTCCGAGGTCACGCTCACCGACGCGCTCTCGGGAATGGAGGCGCTGATCGCGCCGCAACTCCAGGCGAAGGGCGTCGCCTACGAGTACAGGCCGTGCAGCCCGCGTGTGCGCGTGCGCGCGGATCGCGAGAAGCTCGATCAGATCCTGCTCAACCTCGTCGGCAACGCGGTGAAGTTCACCGATCGCGACGGGCGCATCACGCTGACCTGCGAGATCACGAGCGATACGGCACGCGTCATAGTCGAGGACACAGGGCGAGGCATTCCGCGCGGGAAGCTGCAGACGATCTTCGATCCGTTCGTGCAGGTCGATCGCCATCTCACCCCCGAGCGCCAGCAGGGTGTGGGGCTCGGGCTCGCGATCAGCCGCGACCTCGCTCGCGCGATGCACGGCGACATCTCCGTGCAGAGCGATGCGGGCAAGGGCGCGACCTTCGTGCTCACGCTGCCGCTCTACAAACCGGAAGCGAAGTCAGTTCGCTGACAGCGTGAAGTCGAACGCGTTCGTGAGCGGCGAGGCGTTCCGGTCGCGATCGGTGAGCGGCGGCAGGCTCCATCGCTTCTCGATGAACGAGAGGATGGAGACCGTCTCGTAGCTCGTCTTGTCGACGAAGCCCTTCTTCGCGAACGGCGAGATGATGATCGTCGGTGTGCGCGTTCCCGGGCCCCAACGATCGATCGTGGGCGGCGTGACGTGATCCCAGAAGCCGCCATTCTCATCGTACGTCACGATGATCACCGCGTCTTTCCAGTTCGGACCGTTGCGCACGGCGTTGATCAGATCGATCGTGTGATTCTCGCCGGTGATGATGTCGGCGTACCCCGGGTGCTCGTTGTTAAGGCCGAGTGGCTTGACGAAGGATACGGCCGGCAGCGTGCCCGCAGTCGCGGCGGCGATGAAGTCGGTCTCGTCCTTCAGATGGTCGGCCTTCGCCTGCGTGCCATCCGCATAATTCGCGTAGTACGCGAATGCCTGATGATGGAACTGAAAAGTCGGAGCCGGATGTCCGGCGATCGCATCATTCCATCCGCCCGAATACCACGCCCAACTCTGATTCGCGGCGGTGAGCCGGTCGCCGATCGTCGGGTTGGTCTGATTGGGTACGAGGTTCGCTACCGGGACGGAGGCGGGATGCGGATTGTTGACGGTGAACGACGTGTTGATGCCGAAGCCATCGGGGGTGACGTAGCCATCGGTGATGACATGGCCCGCGGAGTCGAGCACCGCAACCGCTGACGTGGGCGCGCCAGGAAACACTGGCGGCGCCGCGGCGATCAGAAATTGATGATTGAGAAACGATCCGCCAAATGCGCTGTGGAAGAAGTGATCCGCGAGCACGTAGTGCGCAGCCTCGGCCGCCATCGGCAGCACGGCCGTGTGATAGTACCCCATGCTCAACCCCTGCGCGTCGCTGATGTTCACGAACTTGTCCATCTTCCCGCCATCGATCTGCACCTGCTCCTGATAGAAGCGGTGCACGAGATCGCGCGTCGCGACGGTGGGCGGCACGTAAAGCGCGATGTCGAAGGGCGCATTGGGGAGATTCGTCGGATAGGGCTGCCCCGCGACCTCGGGAAGCGTGTCGTACGCATTCCCCGCGGAATCGAGCTGCGGAAGCGCACTCGCGGCGTCGGCGAGCCCGGTCGCTCCGGCAAATTCGCCATACGTGTTATCGAAGCCGCGATTCTCGAGGTAGATCACGACGACGTGATTCACCTTGTTGATCGTGCCGGACTTGAGCCCCGACGAATTGTCGGAACAAGAGACGCTCGTCGCAATCGCAGCGGCTGCCACGAGCAGAGCGGGATATCGAACGTTCATGCGCGTCATGGACCTTCCTCAGGCGGTGATGGAGAGCTCAGTGGTGCTCACGCGCCTTGAGGATAGATCGGCTCCGCGAACGGTTGCTCACGGAGTCGTAACGCTTTGGAAACGTCAGCCGATGCTGTGGATGATTCCGCCTTCCACGCGAAGCGACGCACCATTCGTAACGGCCGACAACGGGCTCGCGACGTACGCGACGAGCGATGCCACTTCAGATGGATCGGCAAAGCGGCGAATGAGCGACGACGGACGCGTCTTCTCGAAGAAGTCCTTCTCCACTTCGGCGAGCGGCACGCCCTTCTGCGTGGCGAGCCCCTTCAGCCACTCTTCGACGCCTTCGGTGCGCGTCGGCCCAGGGAGCACGGCGTTCACGGTGACGGCGGTGCCGACCGTGAGCTCCGCAAGCCCGCGCGAGAGTCCGAGCTGCGCGGTCTTCGTCACACCATAGTGGATCATCTCGCCGGGCACGTTAAGCCCGGACTCGCTCGAGATGAAGATCATGCGCCCCCAGTTTCGACTGAGCATGCCGCGCATGTACTGGCGGCTCAAGCGCGCACCGCTCATCACGTTCATCTCCCACATGAACTGCCAGTCGGAGTCGGAGATCTCGAGAAAGGGTTTCGCCTCGAAAGCGCCGACGTTGTTGACGAGAATGTCGACATCGGGAAAATCCCTCGCGACGGCCGCGATTCCTTCCACAGTGGAAAGATCGCCCGCGGCCCCGCGCAGCTGCGCGGACGGATTCTCCTTAGTGATGCGCGCGATGCTCTCGTCGACGCGTGCCTGCGTGCGCCCGTTCACGATGACGGTCGCGCCCTCGCGTGCGAGCGTGCTCGCGATCGCAAAGCCGATACCGAGCGTGGAGCCGCTTACGAGCGCCGTCTTCCCCTTGAGCTGCAGATCCATGGTGAGCCCCGACGATGGTGACGCGCGCGGTGCGGTCGCACCGTGCTCCGGGGTCAACGCGCGGCGATCGTTTTGTGTTGCAGCGACTCGGTTCGCGGCGCACCCAGCGAGGATGTGTCGGTGAGGGCGTGAAGAAACGCTATTATCGCACTGCGCTCTGCCGCGGTCAGCTGGAGTCGCGTGGTGGGGAGCGTGGGATTGGGAAGGTGCGCGCCGAGTCCGGCGCCGCCGCCATGCACGTAGAAGTCCATCACTTGGTCGAGCGTCGCGTAGGCGCCGTTGTGCATGTAGGGCGCGGTCACGGCGGCGTTACGAAGCGTGGGCACCTTGAACGCGTAGAGATGCTCGGCCAGGTGATCGATGCCGGCGCGCCCGGAGTCGGGATCGACGCGCGGACGGCGCATCGTGGTGCGCGCGAGGGCGCCTATTATCTCCGGCTCGGAGCTCGTGAACTCCGGCGGCATCACGCCGCTGAAGAGCGGAGCGAAGTGACAGGTGCCGCAGCGCGCCTTCCCCATGAAGAGCGTGAAGCCGAGTCGTTCGCGTCTAGACAGTGCGAGGGTGTCGCCGCGTGTAGCACGATCAAAGCGGGAGTCGAAAGAGTCTAGCGAGCGCAGATATGCGGCGAGCGCGATGCGCACGTTGCGCCCGGTGATGGCGTCATCCCGCGCACCGAAGAGCGCGTGAGCGAATTGTTGGCGGATAGTCGAGTCGTGAGCGAGATGGGTAGCGGCGAGAGCGGCGGAACTCCCCATCTCGGCGCGCGAGGCGAGGACGATGCCGATCTGATCCTCGAGCGAGAGGGCGCGCTTGTCCGCGAAGTAGAGCGGCTGATAGGCGACGTCGAGCAGCGTGGGCGTGTTGCGCGCGGGCGTATGGACGCCGCCTAAGAGCAGTGGGCGCGCGCGGCCATCGGTGAAGGCGCGCGTAGGTTGATGGCACGTCGCGCACGAGCGGTCCTGCGCGCCGGCGAGGCGGGAGTCGGAGAAGAGGCGAGCGCCCAGCGCGATGAGCGCCGGCGTCGCTGCGGGAGCGAAGTCCGGTGCGAACGCGGTAGCGTCGAGCGCGTGTAGCTCGAACACCGTCGCAGCGCTCGCGCGCCACACTCGGCGCAGCGGATAGGCGTGCGCGAGTAGCGGCGCCCGCGCGCTCGCGACTGCCTGGGCGGCGCGATTCGCGAAGCGCGTGATGAGCGCGAGCCGGTCGAGTCGCTCGAAGTCCGGATGCGAGAGGAGGTAGCGGCGAGTGGCGAGTAGCGCGCTCTCTACCCTAAGCCACTCCTCGCGCGACACGCTCGCGCTCGACTCGGCGCTTGCCTCCGCCACCGCAATCTCCCGCATCCCCTCGAACGACGCCGCCGCCTCGCGCACCGCATCCCGCGGATCATCGAGATCGAAGCCCGCGAGGCCGAGCGTCGAGACGCGCGCGATCTCCGTGCGCGCGCTCTCGAGCACCGGAAGTTCGCCGACATCGAGATAGCGCGTCTGCGTGCGGAGATGGCGCACCTGATCGCGCATGGAGATCGCAACGGCGCGGGCCGCCGCTCGTGCGCTCCCGCCCCCAGATTCAAACGCGTCGCCCAGCGATGACAGAATCACCTGAAATCCCGCCGGCGATCCGAGCGGCCGAGGCGGTGCATCGCTGTCGTCGTTCTCGAGCGGACCGTTGAGCGCGTGCGCCGTTGTCGGCGAGTACAGTTCGAGCAACGATTCGCTGCGCATGTACGCCAGTCGCGCGCGGCGAAATGCGCGGAGCGACTCACGCTTCGTGCCTCCATCGCCAGAGAGCGCGAGGGCGAGCGAGTCGAGGGCGTTGCCGAGCGAGTCGAGCTGGAGCTCGAAAACGATGCGCGCGGGCGTGGGGTTGTGCGTGCGCCACCCCCCTACCGAGTCGGCGCTGCTTTGCGACGTAGCGAGATAATACGGCGCGCCGAAAGGAGTGGGCTGGCGCTCGTTCGCTCCGAAGAGCACGAAGAGGAGCGCGAGCATTAGCGCGATGGTTGTCGCGCTCAGGAGCTTGGGAAGACGAGGAGCATTGGGGATCGCGATCATGCCCGAATCAAGCGCGCGCGCGTCTCGCGAATCTCGCGCGGCGGTAACGATCGGGTTTCACCGGCGGCCAACCACTTCCCTCACTTGACAAATATATTTGTCAGGCCAAGCCCTCGGCCCCCTCACCCTCGAGACCGAAGTCTCCTTCGATTCGGCCCAACAGCAAGCAGCATTCGCCACGGAACTAATGGCATTTATAAAGACACTATCTGCTCGATATACCGCCAGTAATGCGCCTACATTACGCAAATTCAGACTTATTGCTACTTCTCATCCATCTATGGAAAGAGCTGCTGATCCCATGTCCCAGGAGCACCTATGACTCCCACCGGCCGCACCATCGAGCTCGAAGTCACCGTCCTCGCCACTCCCGCCGAAATCTGGAACGCGCTCTCCACGGCCGAGGGTCTCACTCGATGGTTTCCGCCCATGGCCGAGGGCGGAGGATCCGCCGGATCCGACCTGCTCCTATCCTGGGGACACGGCATCGACTGGCGCACCCAGATCACCGCCTGGGAAGAAAACCGCCGCCTCCAATGGTCCGATCCGCCGAAAAATGATTCCGCGAATCCCGGCGAAACCATCCAGATGGCAGTCGACTGGTACATCGAGACCATCACCGGCGGCCGCTGTGTCATTCGACTCGTGCACTCTGGCTTCGCAGTCGACGCCGACTGGAACGATCAGTACAGCGCGAACAAGGAAGGCTGGACCTACTTCCTCTTCAACCTGCGCTACTATCTCGAGCATCACCTGGGCACGCCGCGCGAGTCCATCAACCAACGCCGTCGCGCCAGCATCCCGCGCCCGCAACTCTGGACCAAACTCCTCGGCGACGGCGGACTCCGCGCCACGCACTCCGGAACGAAAGGCATTCGCGCGGGCGACCGCCTCGCCTTCACGATGAGCGACGGCCGCTCGATTCCCTTTCTCGTCGGCCGCGTCGAGTCGGCGATCCTCTGGGGAACGGTCGAGTCGCTCAACAACGGGCTCCTGATGATCGAGCTCGAGCCCGGAAGCGACGACTACTACTTCGGGATCTACCTGTCGGTCTACGGTCTCCCGCGTCGAGATGTCGACTCGCTCCGCGCGTGGATCACGACCGTTGCCGACAACGCCGTGGCCGCGGAGGCCGCCGCGCGCACCAGCGCGTAGCTAGCGCTCGGCTAGCGCGGGGCCGATGACGCCGGCGCATCGAGTCGCGCACGCAGCGACGCGAGCGCCGGCATCGCGGCGCTGTCCGCACCGGCGAAATTCTTCGCCGCCAGGAAATTTGTGCGCCACGCATCCGCGCGCGCTCTCATCTCCAGCTGCGCCATCGCCAATCCGATGAGCGCCGCCGTACGCCCCGGCGCGCGCGCGAGCGCGAGCTTGTACTCGCGCGCCGCATCGCTCGCGCGTTTCATCTCGAGCAGATACTCGCCAGCCATCTCGTGCGGCTGCACGATCTCCACCGGCGGCCCGAACGCGAACGGCAGCGAGTCGTCCCTGCACCGCCGCGGACGCGAGGGTCGCCACCGCACTCTCCGCATCCCCGCCCGCATGCTGCGTCGCAGCGCGCAGCACTTTCTCTATCACCTCGGCGTACCATCGGTCGCTCGCAAACTCATCGTGCGCGCCCGCCGCCTCGCTCGCCATGCGCGCATCAAAGCCGGCCAGGATCGAGTCCGCCCGCGCCCGCTCGCCGCGACCCAACGCCGCGAGCCCGAGCGCGAGATCGTTCGCAGCGCGATCGTGCGCGCCGAGCCCCGTGGTGTCGACGTCGAGCATCGCGAGCGGAGAACGCCACTGCCGCGTGTCGGCTACGCCGCGCGGTCGAGCACCAGATACGCGCGACTATCCGCCTCGGCACCGTAGCCGCCCTTGCTTCGATTGACGCCCGTCGCCTCTTTCTCCTTCGCCGCGAAGCGCGCCGTCTGCGCGCGCATCGAGTCCATCCACATCGCGGCGTCCGCGTATCGTCCCTTCTGCAGATATCCATATACCAGCCACTGTAGCCCGTGACCGTACGTCACCTGTGCACCGGGATGCGGCGGATGCTGCGCGCGTATGTTCGCCCCGATGACATCGTCCCACATGCCGAGCGCGATGAAGATGTGCGAGGTCATGTGCTGCGCGTGCGAAGCGTCGGGCGCTATGCGACTGTACGCACGCGCCGCGTCGAGGCCGAGCGCGGCGTGGGCGGGATCGTCGACGGCGTGGATCACGTAGTGCGCGGCTCCCGGATGATTCGGGTGCGTCGCGAACACGCGGCGCGCGATCGCGTACGCGCGCAGATACGTCGGCACGTCACGGTCGCCCTGATTCAATCCCAGCAGCGAGAGCGCGTAGAACAGCTGCGCCTCGACATCACTTGGATACTTCGTGCGAAGCGATGCGAGGCTCGCCGTAAAGAGCGTGTCCCGTCGCGCCGTGCTCACGTCGTCATCATACAGCGCCTCGGCCGTCGCCAGCCACGCGCGCTCGTGCGGCGTGCGCGCCGTCGCCAGCCGCTCGGCGCCGGTTGGTGCGAGTCGTCGAAGCGCGGCGCGCGCCGCGGCCGTATCCTGCTGATTCCACACGGGATGCGTGTAACTCAGCGCCTCGCCCCAGTACGACATCACGTCGCCCGCGTCGAGCGCCTGCGCTTCGCGGAATGCGACCGCCGCCTGCGGATAGTGGAAGTTGTGCATGTAGAGCATGCCGCGAATGAACGCGCGATGCGCGGCCGGGGACGCCGAGGTCGCGAACACGATATGCTCGAGGCGCGGCTCGGCACCGGCCGTTGGCACGGCGTCGTGGTGCATGTCGTGGTGCGCGCCGCCGGAGTCCGGCATCTCGGCCTGCGCGCCGCCGCGCGCGGCGCCCACCAACAGGGCCGCGGCGATTGCTGCCGCACCCATCATCCCGCGCCACGAGCAGACGTTGGTCATTCTTACATTCCCCCTTCGACTACTGGTCATGCGTGTCGATGCCGCTATGTGAACATTGCGCGGCTGTTCGCAGCATGCGCGGTTTGTGGCTCAGTCGCCAGCTTTTCGCCGTGAAAGCCGCGCTATCGCTTATCAGCTTCCCTCACTGCGGCTGCGATATCCGCGGCATGGCGCTCGTACTCGGGAAGCGCTTTCCCGCGCTGTGATCGCGAGGCTGAGAGGAGGCGCGTCCCAAATGCGCGCGAGCCTGCCGTATCATCGAGCGCCTTCGCCGTGCGCATGCCGAGCGCCAGTCCCAGCAAGTGCGTCGGATTCGAGCGAAGGATCGTGTCCGCCTGTGCCCGGGCAAGAACCAGCGCCCCCGCCACTTCCTCGATGCGTCCGAGGTCGTAGCGCAGGTCGTCGTCCAGAGAGGGCAGCATGCCATAGCCGGGAATGGCCATGTTGGCGAAGAATTGGACGCTGTCCCGCTTTCCCTCGGCATCGAGGCGCATGATTCGGTCGTACAGCCGGTCCACGCGGTCGCGTGGGGAGAGCTGCGAAATATCGGGAGCGGGCATCGCGCCGCCGCTGCTGCTCGGCGCCGCGCCCGCTGCCGCCACCGGTCGCTGCGCGACGCCGCCTGTGGTTGATCCGCCACCCACGCGCTGGCCGGCGATGAATGCAATGAGCACCAGCGCGACACCGGTCATCGCCCACGGGACCCACGCGGCGCCATTGCGCGATGGCGCGGCGGCAGGTGGAAGCGGCGCAGCTGCGGCACCCGCCGATGTGCGACAGCCGCTGCAGAATCGCGCATCCGGAGCGAGCGCCAAGCCGCACGCGGAGCAATGCACGGTACTGAGCGCCGTTCCGCAATTCATGCAGAAGAGTCCGCGCCCGGGCGTGGAACAGGAAGGGCACGGGGTCATGGTGGCATCCATTGCGGTCAACGTTTCTCCGTCCGGCTCAAAATCGATAGCTCAGCGTGGTGTACAATTGATCGTTCCCCTCGCCGCCTCCCGACGTGCGACTTGCCGAGAGGAGGAGATACCATGACCGTGCGAGCCCGACGTCGGCGTCGACGCCGAGCCAGCGAACGGACGTCGCGGAAGCGCTGGCAGGCGGAGCTCCTCCTGGATAGCGATCGTCGCGCGCACCGCCGTTGAGCTCGAGATGTAGCCGCCACGCTGGGGTTACGCCGATCGCACCTGAGTAGAGCCAGCCTTCGGCACGGTCGCTCGTATAGCGGGTGGTTCTGAATCGCACGCTCCCCTCGAGTGGAAAGATCCGCTCGAAGCCGGCGGAGCCCGTGTACGAATCGGCGCGACCCGACGTGCCGCCACTACTCGCGCGAGCGTCCAGGCCGAAGCGCAGATGGCGAAGCGCCATCACACTCAATCCGCTCCAGTAGCCCTCGCGAAAGCTGTCGTCGAACGCCGTCTCTGGGCTGATGAAGTCGCGATAGAGACGCACGTTGCGGCGATTGTCGAAGCCGGCATGCACACTGATCGCGTCGGAAAGCTGCAGCTGCGCCGTGGCGAAGGTGCTCGTGGGGGCCAACACGGATTCGCCGAGATCACGCTTCCAGCCGCGATTGTAGTCGACCTCCTGCGTGGCGAAGAAGAAGAGACGGCGATCGAGATACTGGGTCTGTGCAAAGAGGAACTCGCGATTGAGTGATGAGTGGTCAAACGAACCGATGCCACCCATCGTCACCGACCATCGCCGGAAAAAACCGGCTGCGTCGGGACTCTGCTGCGGCTGATGGATCTGTATGTAGCCGCCGTACTCACGTATGGCGCCGGAGAACGACAACGACTGGTAGTCGGGCTGCGTTCCTCCGAAAAAACCGAATCCGAAGTTTCGCCTGTCGAGCTCCGCGGTCGCGCCGTCGAACAGGCTGACGGGCGAGAGTGGATTCGAATACTGTCGGCCAAGCGTCACGCGAGCACCCGAGCGCACATCGTTCCACGAGGCCGATGCCTGATAGACTCGCGTGCCGCCATCGCTGCTCGATTCCCCGCCGGCGGGATTGGAGTAGGTGCGGCGCGTGCGCGCATCGAGCACGAAGGAGAGCGACGAGCCGCCCACATTGTAGCCCTCCAGTCGCAAATCGGCGGCGGGCTGCGCGATGCGCCCCTGCGTGCTGTCACGCGGCGACACCAGCAGATAGCTCACGCCCACACGCCCGCGAACGCCGGCACTGGGCGCCCAGCTCGCGTTGCGGGGCGATGCGGTCCGCGGGTGCGCAGCTGCAATCGTCGTCGCACTGCTGTCGCGTGACGGCAAGGCTTTTCGCTCCAACGAAAAGCGAACGCTGTCGGCGACTGTTACCGATGCCGAGCCGCTCGGCAACTCACACGAGGCCCCATGCGACGACAGGTAGCGCACTCTGAGCTCCGCCACTGGGACGCCGCCGTGCACGATCATGACCCTGCTCCCCACCCATACACCATCGAGGTGGCCAGCACCGATGTAGACCGACTGGCCGGTCACGTACGTCACGATCGTGCGCCCGCTGAGCGAGTCGGGGATGCTCTGCGCCGCCGCATTCGCGCAGAGGTCAGCTAGCGCGATGACCATCATCGCTGCTGCGTGTCTCAGCTTCATCAGTTGTGACCACTCGGATGACAGCTGTAGCAGGCGTTGCTGTCATAGCGATATCCGCCGACCTGTGTGTGGTGCGAATCGGTAGTGGCCCGCGCGTGACACGTGGTGCAGCTGAATAGCGCGAAGTTGGCGAGATTGGTGTGACAGGTGGCGCACACGCCGCCGGCGTTGCCGTGGTTGGTTGGGAAGTAGGTGTGATTGAACGTGGCGCCGGCCCAGGTAGTGGTGGTATGGCACCCTTGGCAGGTTGTCGGGAATCCGGCCTGTGCATGACCCGGGTTGGTCGTTCCGTTGTAATCGTTGATGTGGCAGGAGACACACGCCGTGCTCTTCCCCTTGAACACGCCATCGCCGTGACAGGCGCTGCAGGCGAGCGGCTTGTGCGCGCCCGTGAGCGGGAAGAGCGTCGCATTGTGATCGAACGTCGCGCCACTCCAGGTCGTGGTCGTATGGCAGCTCTCGCACGTGGTGGGAAAGCCCGCGGTGGAGTGCTTGGGATCGGTGGTGCCATTGTACTTGTCGAGATGACATGACACGCAGGCCGTGCTCTTTCCCTTGTACACGCCATCGCCATGACAGGAGGTGCAAGCGAGTGGCTTGTGCGCACCCGTGAGCGGGAAGAGCGTCGCGTTGTGATCGAACGTCGCACCGATCCATGTCGCTGTCGTGTGGCAGCTCTCACACGTCGACGGGAAGCCGGCGCTGACGTGCGGCGGGCTGGTCGTCCCGTTGAAGTCTTTGACATGACACGACACGCACACGGTGCTCTTCCCCTTGTAGACGCCATCGCCATGGCAGTTGCCGCACACCACCGCCGTGTGCGCACCTGTGAGCGGGAACAGCGTCGCGTTGTGGTCGAAGCGCGAGCGATTCCACGCCACGGTCGTATGGCACGCCTCGCACTGGCGCGGAAATCCGGCCGTCAGGTGCGGCGGAGTTGTCGTTGCATTGTACGCCGCGAGATGGCACGACACGCACTCGGTTTGCCGATTGACGAAGCTCAGCTGCCCCTGCGCCGCCGGCGTGTGGCAGCTGTTGCAATCGACCGTCACGTGCGCGCCGGTAAGCGGAAAGCGCGTCGTCTGGTGTGCCCGTTGCATCACCGTGCGATCGAGAAAGCTTCGCGGCGTGTGGCAGCGCGCGCACTCGGCGCCCAGCTCACCGCGATGGATGTCCTGGTGGCAGTTCGCGCACTTCGCATTCACGCCCTTGAAGTCGAGCGAGACGTGGCACGAACGGCAGCTCGCGCTGGCATGCGCGCCCTCGAGCGCGAAGCGGCCGGGCGCGTGAACGAACTTCGCGCTCACTTTCGCCGGCGTCCATGCGTCGGCGCGATGACAGGTGGCGCATTCCTCCTTCAGCTTCCCGTGCGGATTGCGCGTCTTGTCGGCGCTGACGGCCGCCGCGCCCTGCTGGGCGCGTGCGGTCATCGGTACCGTCGGCGCGACAAGCATCGCCGCGAGCAGGGTAACCCGGGCGAGTCTCATTGCCGCACCGGCTGTGCATGACAGCTCTCGCACTTGCTCGAGAGCCCTCCATAAACGAGCGCCGCTTGCGACGCACCGGCAGCGGGCCTGTGGCACTGTGTGCACATCACCTTGGCGTGCGCGCCTTTCAGCGGGAACGAGGTCTCCTTGTCGTGGTCGAAGCGGCTCGCGGGAACGAACGAATCGACGGTATGGCAGCCTTCGCAGGCGCCTTTGTCCCGGCGCTGCGCGAACTGATCGCCGTGCGGGCTGACGTGACAGCTCGCGCACGTCTCGTACTTTGCCGCGAACGCGAGCGGCGCGCCGGGTGGGCCATCGAGCACGAGCGACGACTTGCGCGACGGCTGCTTCATCTCCGAGTGGCACGCGACACACGGTACCGCGCGATGCGCGCCCTCGAGCGGGAACGCCGCCTTCGCATGCGCGGCCACGTCGAACCTCGACGGACGGAAGCGGCTCACGTCATGGCAGCCGTTGCACCCCGTCTCGTGCGCCCGGGCGCCACCGCGCGCGAACCGCCCCTGGTGCGGATCCACGTGGCAGCTCACGCACTCGACTTCGGAAAGCTTGAAGAGTACGCGCGCCCGTCCGAGCGATGCCGTCGCAGCAAGCGGAGGCAGTCCGCGGCGCGCCGCCGCATGACATGCGCCGCATGCGATCGCCGCGTGTCGCCCCTCGAGCGGCAGACGCAGCCCCGCGTGCCCCGCGACGGCGAACGTACTGGTGTTCCACCCGTTCACCTGATGACAGCTCTCGCATGCCCCCTTGTCCGGGCGCGTTTTCAGCTGTCCACCGTGATCGTCCGCGTGGCAGCTCATACATGCGACATGTGCGGGGCGTAGATCGATCACCTTCTTCACGCCGCCCGCCGATCCCGTCGTGGCGGGAGTAGTCCCGTGACACGCACCGCAACGAACGGTCGCGTGTTTCCCTTCGAGCGGGTACGCGCTCTGCTTGTGCATCGCCACCGTGAACGTCGACGGTCGGAAGCCGTCGACCGTGTGGCATCCGTCGCAACCCACCACGCGTCCCGCGAGCGTCGCCTTCCCTGCGTGCGGATCGGCGTGACACGACGCGCAGGTGGCGAATGCAGGATGCATCCCCTGCGTCGGGAAGCCCACGTGGCAACTCGCGCACGCGACCGTCGCATGCTTGCCGCGCAGCGCGTAACGCGTAACATCATGGTCGAAGTCGCGCTTGTCGATCGTGAGGAAGCTCGAAGTCGTGTGACACTTGCTGCACGCGCCCACGAGCCGTCCGCGATGCGGATCGGTATGGCAATCGACGCAGTCCTTGTGTGACACGGGATTGAATACGGACACGAGCACGCCCTTGGCATCTGTGCGAGGCGCGAGCCGAGCCGCCTGATGACACTTCGCGCACGGCACGTCCACGTGTTTTCCCGTGAGACGGTAACTCGTGCTGTCGTGGTCGAACCTCGCCGCCGGCTTCCATCCGGTGAGATCGTGGCAGCGAGCGCAATTGCTCCCGAGCGAGTTGCGGTGTACATCCTCGTGACAGCTCGTGCAGCTCTGCTCGAGTCCCACCCATCCGGCCCCGTGCTTCCGCGGCGAGAGTGTCGCCGCCGCCGACACGCGATACTCAGTTTTGTGGCAGGCAGTGCACTTCGCTTCAGCGTGCTTCCCCTGCAGCAGCCATCCGGCCTGCTGATGATCGAAGCGACCCTGCCCGCCGTTCGGCCACTTCACCAGGGCGAAGTCGGCGCCGGCGTGATCGGGATGACAGCTGGCGCACGCTCCCTTGCCGTCGCGGCTATGCAGGCCGCGACCGCGCTCCATTAGCCAATCGATCTCTCGATGACAGCCGAGACATGCCTGAGTCATGGCTCCCTTCCCGCTTCCGTGACATTTCGTGCAGTTCAACGATCCTTCGAGCTCGGCGTGCGCCCGGGCCAACGGGCCCGGAGAGATCTGCGCGCTGAGCGCCCGCGCGCACGCGAGAAAAAGCATTGCGCCTATCGACAGCACCACGGCAGCGCCGATCCCGCCGGCGCCGCCCTTACCCGGCAGTCGCCACATCAGGCTCGAGCGGTATTTCCTTGTGCACGAGACGAACACCCAGTCGCTCCAGCATCGCGGCTGGCGGATCGCCCCCGATGCGAATCACCACGTCATCATTCGGCAGAATCGTGCCCGTGCCTTCGACGTCGAGTACGACTACGTCGCGTCGAATCTCCTGCACCGTGCTCCGCAGCATGAGCGACACGCGTCCTTCCGCCACGGCGCGATCGAGCTTCTGCCGGTTGCGATCCTTGATCCGGGCGAACTGTTCGCCACGGTAGCTCAGCGTCACCGTCGTCCCGGTCTGATTGGCGAGTCCCAGCGCCGACTCCACCGCGCTGTCGCCGCCGCCAATCACGAGCACATGTCGCCCCGCGAAATCCTCCATCTCGACAATGTCATAGACGACTTTCTCGAGATCCTCTCCCGGCACGTCCAGGCGACGCGGACTTCCTCGCCGGCCCATCGCGAGCACGACTCGACGCGCCAAATACTCATGGCCCCCGGCATGAATGCGAAACAGCCATCCGCTGCGCGTCACCTGCTCCACCCGATGGTTGGTGCGCACCTGCAGCCCCGTCGTGGCCACGACCTTCTCCCACATGTCGAGAAGGCTCTCCTTTGACGAGTCGGAAATCCATAGATCGCCATAGAGCGGAATGTTGAGCGGCTCGGCGAACAGGATCTTGTGGCGCGGGTATTTGCGCACTGTGTCGGCTAGCGATCCCTGTTCGAGCATCACGTAGGAGAGTCCAGAGCGCAGAGCCTCGAGCCCCGCGCTCAGCCCTGCCGGCCCCGAGCCCACGATCGCCACATCGACAACGTGCTCATGCTCCGCTGCCGGTGGCGGATCCGCAGCGCGCGCGAGTGCGATGTGCTCGATCGCGACTTTTCCTTCGTTGATCGCATTCTTGATCAGCCCACGCCCGCCCAGCTCTCCCACGATGTAGAGTCCCGACACATTGGTCTCGAAGCTCGTGCTGACCTGCGGCACCTGCACGCGATTCGCAGCAGCTCCCGCGAGCATCGCGATTGCGCCCACTGGACACGCCGTCGCACACTCTCCGTGCCCTATGCAGAGAACTGGATCGACCACCGCCAGCTTTCCGCGAAGCGTGATCGCGCCAATCTCGGGGCACGCATCCACGCAAGTGCTGCACCCCACGCACTGGTCGTTGCGCACGTGCGCCCGCATCGGCTCCGTGCTCTCCAGCGGTTCGCCGCTCACCTCCTTGGATCGCACCACCTCGAAGATCTGCTGCGGCACGCCACAATGCCCGCACAGCTGCGCGCCCGCTGCCACCTGCCGTCCGCAGCGTGCGCACGCGCGCGCGAACGCGGGCGCCGCACGCCGCGCCGCTGATGCGCCTTCCGTCCTCCGAACGTGGAAGTAGACCGAGAACGCCGTTATCGCGAAGAAGCCGAGCGTCGTCCAGATCATTCGCTCACCGAAACCAGGTCGCGCCAACGTAAATCACGACCGCCACGTGCACGACCACGGCGACCAGCGCCGTCAGCGCGAACGGGCGATGCGCGACGTGCCAGTAGCGAAAAACCTTGTGCGTGGCATCCAGCATCCGCGCCTGCTGCGCCAGCGACATCTCGCGCTTCGCCAGCGTGACGGCCTGCGCCAACGCCGCGCGGTGGCCTGCACGCTCGGCTCCGCCGCTGGCCTTCCAGCGACGCCGCAGGTCGCGCGCCGCGCGCCAGCGTTTGATGTCGTTGGTGAGCAGCTGTCCCATTGTGTGTCCGATGCCGGATCCGGCCGACTTCGCCGAATCGATCCTCAGCGTGCGCTCGACGCTCGCGACATCGACTTGCATCGTCTCGGCGATCTGCTGCACCAGTGCGCGTCGCCGCGTGCTCATCTCGTCGCGCGTGAGCTCGACTCCCGATTTGCTACGCGGAATGCGCACGTAGAGGTAGCGTCCCACGATGCCGCTCGCGACGACGACCATCATCGAGAGGAAGCCCAGTCCGATCACGCCATCGAAGCGCCAAGCCGCGTGGATCGCCAACAGCAGCGGCAGTCCGAGCGCCGCGAGAATATGAATGTCCATCCAGCGGCCGAGCGAGCCGGTCCACGCAAGCGACTTGTACTTCTTGCGCAGTGGATACAGCCAGAGGAAGACGAAGATGAGAAGCGCCAGGATGCCGGCGGGCTGTCCGATGAGGCCGGACGGCTTGAGCCACGCGTGCAGCGGAGATCGAACCCGCTCACTGACGGGCAGGATATAGTAGCCGTAGCCAGCGATGTTCACGATCAGGAGCGCGCCGAGGAGGATCACCAGCGGCATCCCGAATCCAACCCGCACGTCTGCCTTGGACTTCGGCATAGCACGCGGTGCTGCAGGGCGGCTCGATGGCGGGCGTGGGGCCGCCTTCGTTGGTTCACTCGGATGCGCCAGCTTCGATGGTTCAGCCATCCCGCTCCTTCGGAAGTAGCAGTAGCTCGGCCGCGCCACGCGAGGAGCCGCAGCACAGGGCGCAGCGGCAAAAAAGCTAGGATCGACTAGTGTGGACGATTGGGGGTGGGCGTTTGTGACGACGAGTTGAGCGTACAGTTGCGCGTGGCGAACAAGAGTGATGCACGTCACACGCGGCGGCGCACTGGATGCTTGATCGGCGCCTGTTGAAGTCGTACGCTGCTTCGGAGAGCTTGGCTACGCGAGCAGCCCCTTCAGCGCCTCGTCCAGATTTTCGTGCGTGAACACGAATCCCTCTTCGTCGAGTCTGCGAGGCACGCAGCGCTGTCCGTGCTGCGCGAGCGATGGCTCCGTGCCGATGATGTACGAGCCGATGATCACCGCGAATTCCGGCGCCGGCGGAGCCCACGGACGATGCACGACGTGACGTAGCCGCTTCATGAATGCGGCGTTCGTCTCGGGCACATGGTTCGCGGCGTTGTACGGACCGCTCATCTTCGCGTCGTCGATCGCGCGCTGGACGATCGAGACGAGATCGTCGAGATGGATCCAGCTCATGTACTGTCGTCCGCTGCCGACGGAGCCGCCGAGTCCCCAGCGCGCGAGTCGCGCGAGCACCGGGAGTGCGCCACCGTCGCGGCCGAGCACGACGCCGAAGCGCAGCACGACGCGACGCGTGTCCGGCGTGATCGCGGCACGGAATGCGGCTTCCCACTGCCCGCACACGTCGGCCATGAAGTCGCTGCCGTGCGGAGCGTTCTCGTCGCATATCACGTCGCCGGCATTTCCATAGATGCCGATCGCGCTCGCCTGAATCCAGACGGGCACGGCGGTGGCGCTCGCGCCGATCGCGTCGGCAATCGCGCGCACGGAGATGACGCGCGAGGCGATGATCTCGCGCCGATTCTTATCGGTATGACGACAGTTGATGCTCTTGCCGGTGAGATTGATGACCGCCACCGCGCCATCGAGCTCTTTCGCCCACGGACCGAAGGTGCGTCCGTTCCAGGCGACCTCGCGAACGCCGTCCCGGCGCGACTGGGCCTTGCGCGTCAGCACCACGACGTCGAATCCGCCGTTACGGAAATGCGCGGCCAGAGCGGAGCCGAGAAAGCCGCTTCCCCCGGCGATGACGACGCGATGAATTGATTCGGCGGTCGGATCGGACATAGTTAAGGCGACCTGGGTGGTGTTAATGCCCGCGTACGAGGATATACATCGGCCGCATTCGATCGCTACGGTACGCACGAAGAGGACCGCGACCCCCAACCCCGTCTCCTGTCCACTGGTACGGGTTGTTACCTGCCCTTGACGGCAGGTATACATTGGAATCGATTACTGAAATCGTTTACAGCGCACTCTGACGGAGCCGAGCAAGCTTGGTGACCATCAAGGATGTTGCACGAGAGGCTGGTGTGTCTGTCGCAACCGTGTCACGCGTCTGGAACGAGGCCGCCTTCGTGAGCCCCGAAACCCGTCAGCGCGTCGCGGCAGTCGCGACGCGACTCGGCTATTCCCCGCATGGCGCCGCGCGCAGCCTCATCACGCGCACCACGCACGCGCTCGGCGTGCTCCTCCCCGATCTCTACGGGGAGTTCTTCTCGGAAATCATCCGCGGCATCGATCACACGGCTCAGGCCGCGGGCTATCACATTCTCGTGTCGAGCTCGCACGACTCGAAGGATGAGATCGATGCCGCGCTTCGCTCGATGCGTGGCCGCGTGGACGGGATGATCATCATGTCACCCGATCTCGAGGCGCAGCGAACGCTGCATGCGCTGCAGGGAAGCTTCCCCGTCGTGTTGCTCAACGGCGGCGCCGAAGCGAACGCGTTCGACTCGATCACCATAGAGAATCACGAAGGCGCTCGCGCGATGGTTCGGCATCTCCTCGCGCGCGGACACAAGCGCATCGCGATGATCGGCGGCCCGCAGCGCAACTACGACGCGGCCGAGCGTCTGCGCGGCTATCGCACGGCGCTGATGGAGAGCGGGATCGCACCGGATGAATCGCTCGTCGTGCAGGGCGACTTCAGCGAGCTCTCTGGACATCGCGCGGTGAAGCCGCTGCTCGCGCTCGAGCGGCGCCCCACCGCGATCTTCGCCGCCAACGACTCGATGGCGATCGGTGCGCTGAGCGCGTTGCACGAAAGCGGGATGCGCGTACCCGAGGACGTGGCTGTCGCCGGCTTCGACGACATCCCGCTCGCGCGCTACATGAACCCGCAGCTCTCGACGGTTCACGTCGACATAGCCAAGCTCGGCGAACGCGCCGCCGCGCTGCTCCCGTCATCGCTGCTGCAAGGTGCTCGTCCGCGGCAGCAGCTCCAGCTGTCGACCACTCTCGTCATCCGCAGCTCGTGCGGAGGACTCGTTTCCTGATGTACGCAGGTCCCGTTCGCCCCTTGTTCGTTCCGCCCGTCACCCAGCTCTACTCGGAGGAGATACACACTATGTCGTTCCGGTTCGACGTTACCAGTCGCGTGAGGAATCGCGTGGCCCGAGCGCTTACGTGTCTTGCGCTCGCGGCCATTGCCCTTCTTCCCGCCGCGCGCGCAAACGCGCAAACGAATACCGGCGCCATCCGCGGCTACGTGCGCGGCGCCGATGGGCAGCCAGTTCCCGATGCGACGGTCACGGCCGTCGACAGCGTGACGACCATTACACGCAACGCACTGACGAATGCCGAAGGGTTTTATGCGCTCAACGGTCTTCGCCCCGCGCAATACACGATCTCGGTGCGCCGGATCGGATTCAATCCGGTTTCCCAGACACTCGTGCTGCAGGTCGGTCAGGTATTGAGCACTGACTTTGTCCTGACTGCCGGCGCACAGCAGCTTGCTACGGTCGTCGTAACGGGCGCGAACGCCGCTGAAACGCGCTCGACCGAGGCGGCGACCAACGTCACGCAGCAGCAGATCAATCAGCTGCCGACTTCGAGCCGCAATATTCTCGATCTCGCGCAGCTTGCGCCGGGCGTGCATGTAACCCCGGATCGCATTGATGGAACGAGCAAGGAGTTCAGCGCCGGCGCACAGCCAGCCGAGCAGGTGAATCTGTTCGTCGATGGCCAGAGCTATAAGAACGACATCATCACGGGTGGCGTGGCCGGACAGGATGCGAGCCGCGGCAACCCGTTCCCACGCAACGCGGTTCAGGAATTCCGCGTCATCACGAACAACTTCAAGGCGGAATACCAGAAGGCTTCGAGCGCGATCATCACCGCGGTGACGAAGTCGGGTGGCAACACGTGGGAAGGGAGCACCTTCCTGGATTATCAGAACAAGGGTCTCGTGTCGCTGGACACCTTCGCGGCGAACAGACACGCGACCGATCCCAACTTCGTGAAGCCCGACTATACGCGCTATCTCTTTGGTGCGAGTGCGGGCGGTCCGATCATCAAGGACAAGCTGTTCTTCTTCGGCACGTATGAGGGCAATTTCCAGAATCGTTTGGGAACCGTGAATCTTGGCGGCGATCCCGCGAATTATCCGCCGGCGATTGCCGGATTCGACAAGAGCTCGCACCAGGCGCCATTTCGCGAAAACCTTGGCTTCGCGAAGCTCACATACAACATGAGCGACAAGCAGCTGCTCGAGTTTACCGGAAGCCTGCGCAAGGAGCACGAGACGCGTGACTTTGGCGGCCAGTTCTCCGGGCCCGACAGAACGTTTTCCGCTGCCGACAATCAGGTCAGCAACGTCTACGGCGGAAACGCCAAGCACACGTACTATGGTTCGAATTGGACCAATGAAGCATTGCTCGGCTATCAGTACTATCAATGGAACACGAACCCGCTCGACTTCCAAACGGTCGGCCAGCAATACAACGGCATCGGCGAGTTCGGCGGCGCCACCAGCTTTCAGGATCTCACGCAGAAGCGCCTTTCCCTGCGTGATGACTTCACGTTCACGGGATGGAACTGGGGTGGATCGCACGTGGTCAAGGTGGGCGTGAACGGCGATTTCGATAAGTACGCGTTCAACAAGAACCTGAACGGCAATCCGCTCTTCATTTTCGACGGCAGCAACAACTACACAAATCCGGTGCAGGCCAACTTCGGCTTCGGAAACGGCACCGCAGCGCAAAACAACACGCAGGTCGGCGCGTACGCGCAGGACGACTGGAGCCCGACCTCGCGCCTTACGTTCAACCTTGGCGTGCGCTGGGATGTCGAGACGGGGATGTTCAATCGCAACTATGTCACCCCGCAGGCGATTCGCGATTCGGTCACGGCGTATCGCAGCCAGCTCTTCGTCAACGTCGACCCCAGCCGTTACTTCACCGATGGCACCGATCGCCACCTCTTCCTTGGCGCATTCCAGCCGCGCTTCGGCGTGTCGTACGCGCTCGACGAGGCAGCCAAGACGACGGTGTTCGCGAGCGCCGGCATCTTCTACGATCGCCTCAACTTCAACGCGACCTTCGACGAGACGTATCGGCGGCAGTTCCAGCAGTACACGTTCCTCTTCTCCGACACTGCCACCTCGGATCCGAACCGCATCCAGTGGCAGCCGGGATACCTGAGCAAGGCCGGGTTGGCGGGGATCATCGCCGGCGGCCACGCGCCTGCGCAGGAGATCTACCTCGTTCCGAACGACCTCAAGCCGCCCAAGTCGGATCAGTGGTCGGTAGACGTACGCCACGACTTCGGCGGCTTCAACGGAAGCGTCAGCTACAACGGCTCGCGTGGTTACAACGGCTATAGCTACGAGTGGGCGAATCTCACGTACAATCCAGCGACGAACGACTGCTGCCTGTCGGCGAACATTCCAGCCTATCAGAACGTGCTCGTGGGCAACAACAACGTGCACAGCTGGTACGACGCGATGTTTCTCTCACTGGATCGCCCGTATGGAAGGAATGAGTTGAGCAAGTGGGGATGGGGTGCCGGCGTCGCTTATACGCTTTCCAAGTCGGAGACGGAAGGCGGTGATCTGTTCAGCTTCCCCGGCGTCCTCGTCGGCGCGAACAAGCGCCATCCGACAGGCAACGATCAGCGCCACCAGATCGTCGCGAACTTCGTGACGGACATCCCATACCTGTGGGGCGCGCAGTTCAGCGGTTTCATGACGCTGGGATCCGGTCTCCCGTACAACGTCGTCGAATACCCCCGCACGTCGGACAACGGACAGCTGCAAACGTTCCTGGGACAACAGCGTTCGATCTGGCAGAAGGAAGTGGACTTCCGACTCCGCAAGGATTTCGTCGCGTACAGGGGCAACAACATCGGCGTTACCGCGTCCGTGTTCAATGCCTTCAATACTCAGAACTTTGGATGCTACGACGGATTCAAGGGAGGTCCGGGAACGGACCCCGGATCGATCAACCTGAACTCGCACTTCGGTGTCCCGGGCTGCGTAACGACCGACCCGCGTAGGTTTCAGTTTGGCGTTCAGTACGACTTCAAATAACCTCGAGTAAGGGCAATGAGGCGTCGGCCATGTGGCCGGCGCCTCATTGTTCTTCGCCGTTAGCTTTTCCTGATGCACACTCTTCCGAACAGCACACGCCCGGTCCGGACGCTTCGCGGCGCGCTCTCCGCGTTCGCACTCGTGCTCGCGGCGTGCCAGAGCAACGACGCGAGCGCACTGCTCCCTCCCGCTCCGCCCCCGCCCACGCCGCGCGCGATCGCCTTTCTCGACACGGTGAGTGAGCGCACCTTCCGCTGGTTTTGGGAGACGCAAAACCCGACCACGCATCTCATCTTCGATCGCTACCCGACGCACTCCTTCTCGAGCATCGCGGCCGTCGGCTTCGGACTCACCGCGTACGGCGTCGGCGCCGAGCGTGGTTGGGTGA
>PLMM01000143.1:25417-25773 GCA_003142495.1 Gemmatimonadota bacterium
GCCGGCGTGCTCTTCTCGCAGTCGTACTTCGACGGCGCCGATCCCGCGGAAGTCTCCATTCGCGCGTACGCGGATTCCATCTATCGTCGCGTCGACTGGAAGTGGTTTCAGAATCAGCCGCCCACCGTGTCGCTCGGCTGGACACCGGAGCAGGGATTCAGCAACTACCAGTGGAAGGGCCTCGATGAGGCGATGATCCTCTACATCCTCGCCCTCGGCTCACCCACGCACGCCGTCGACAGCACTGCGTGGGATGGCTGGACGAGCACCTACATGTGGGGCACGTACTACCAGCAGGAGCATCTCGGCGGTGCGCCGCTCTTCTTTCATCAGTACACGCAGATCTGGGTCGACTT
>PLMM01000068.1 GCA_003142495.1 Gemmatimonadota bacterium
GCTGCGCGAGCGCGAAGTTCCCGTCGCGCTCCTCTTCGTCGTTGGCGAAGAGGTGACGCACGACGGCGCGCACGCCGCCAACGCGAACCCCAGCACGAGCCGCGTGATCATCGACGGCGAGCCCACCGAGGGGAAGCTCGCCCTCGGCACCAAGGGCGCATTGCGCGTCGTGATCCGCACGAGCGGCGTCGCCGCACACTCCGCGTATCCGCACTTGGGCGACTCCGCGATTGCGAAGCTCGTGACGCTGCTCGCCGAGCTTCCTACTCTCGAGCTTCCGCACGACGAGCTGCTCGGCGCGACGACGATCAACGTCGGCCAGCTCTCCGGCGGGATCGCGGACAACGTGATCGCGCCGGCGGCCGAGGCGCGCATCATGGTACGCCTCGTATCCGACGCCGAGGAGATGTGGGCGCTGCTCGAGAAGTGGATCGCGGGGCGCGCGACGATGGAGCGCGGCTCGCTGGTGCCCGCGATCCGGCTCGGCTCCGTGCCGGGCTTCGAGACCATGGTGGCCGCATTCGCGACCGACATCCCCGAGCTCACGCGCTGGGGAACGCCGTATCTGTACGGGCCCGGCTCGATCCACGTCGCACACACGAAGGACGAGCGCGTGACGCGCGCCGAGCTCGAAGCGGCTGTCGCAGGCTATGTGAAGCTCGCCATCGCGGCGATTGCCGATGACGCGAATCGACAAGGGGTGATTGGATAGGGGGTCCACCCCCGCCTCTCCTCGCCGCGCGCACGGGAGCTGCGCGTCAAATAACGGCCGGATAACGGGTCGCGCGTAGCATGCGGAAGAAATCGAGCGTCGCGTGTGAGCGCGCTCTCGCCCCCTCTTCCGGAGAGCATCCATGCGCCAGCGCTCCAGCATCACAGTCGCCGTTCTCACGCTGCTCGCGGCCCAGAGTGCATTTCGCATCCCAGCGCAAAACGCGATTCCGCGACCGCGCACGCGCACCTACTTCGTCGCCGCCGATCCGGTGACATGGGATTACGTCCCTGGAGGTCGCGACGAGATCGCCGGCAAGCCGTACGCAGATACCGCATTTTTCGCGGGAGCGAGCCCGAGAGAGGTGAGCACGAAGTACAAGAAGGTTCTCTATCGCGAATACACCGATAGCAGCTTCCAATCCCTCAAGACGCGCCCGCCGGAATGGGAGCATCTCGGCTTCCTTGGTCCCGTACTTCATGCCGTGGTTGGCGACACGATCCGCGTGGTGTTTCGGAACAACGGTCATCGCCCCTTCAGCGTTCATCCGCACGGCGTGTTCTACGAAAAGAGTTCCGAGGGCGTGCCATACAACGATGGGACGAGCGCCCGCGACAAGATGGACGACTCCGTGCCCCCCGGAAGTACTTATGTGTACGTGTGGGCCGTTCCCGCGCGTGCCGGACCAGGCCCAATGGATGGCAGCTCGGTGATGTGGATGTACCACTCGCATGTGAACGAGGTGCGTGACATCGACACGGGGCTCATGGGCGTCATCATCGTCACCTCACGCAAGATGGCACGAGCGGATGGAACTCCGAAGGACGTAGATCGCGAGATCGTTGCGAACTTCGCGCAGGTCGAAGAGAACGACAGTTGGCTTGCGAGGGATAATCTCCCCTCACGCGACTCCCTCAGAATTCTCTCGCCGATTCCGAATCCTTCGGAGGTGCAGGCGATCTATCCCTGGTTCAGCAAGTTCTCGATCAATGGCTTCGTCCACGGCGCGATGCCGCTGTCCGCCTTGACGATGAAGCGAGGGGAGCGCGTGCGCTGGTACGTCATGAGCTCCACGAACGACTTCGACTTTCACTCTCCGCACTGGCACGGCAATACGGTCACAATCGCCGGCATGCGAACCGACGTGACATTCCTCGGTCCGATGGCGATGGTCGTCGCCGACATGATCCCCGACGATGTGGGGACGTGGCTCTTCCACTGCCACGTCTCCTTTCACAACGAGGGCGGGATGGCGGTGCGCTATCGGGTGATTCCGTAGAGGGGCCGTGCTATCTGCCCCGTCAGGGCGTACCCGCGAAGATCTTGTTGCAGAGATCTCCGAGCGCCTTCGCCCGCTCCGCGCCCGCGAGCGCTGCTGGACTCGATCCCTTCATCGCGTCGAAGTCGCACCCCATGTTCCCCTTGATCGCCGTCACCGTAGGCGCGGTCGACGTCATGGCGCTGTCGCCCACGCCGGCGAGATTCTGCGGGTTGTCGAGAAATGCGCGGAACGCGTGAAAGCTCTCTGGCGTGATGTCCTTCAACGTGATCGTGAGCTCGCCGTCGGTTTTATTGCTACGAACCGAGCCCCCCTGCTTGCTGAGCACCTTCCGCTCATCGGCATCGGCGCCCACGATCTTCTTGAACACATCCGACGTCAGGTATTTGTCGCACGCGCCCGCGCCGCCGCTCGCGAACGAACCCTTCGTCGTCGCCGATCCCGCGGAGCTGCCTCCAGCCGCAGAGGCGCCTCCACCGGATTTCGAGCATCCAGCGATCGCGATGACCGCAGCCAGCATCGATACTGTCGTCGTCGAGCGAATCATTTTCTCTCCCGTGAATGTTGATGGAGATTTCGCACGATGCGGTTATCCCCTCGTTACTTGCGGGTCACCGTGAGCGCCGCGCTACGAGTCCTTTTGAATTCAGTCGCCCATGAAGCGACTGATCGAGAATTCAGGGACCATCCGCGAAGATCCTGTTGCAGATGTCACCGAGTTCCTTCCCAAGCGTTGAGTGCGATCCTCTCGTCGACGCTGCGGCGCCCCCTGCATCGATGTCGCACCACATGTTCGGCTTCTTGACTGCCGAAATGCCGATCAACGACTGCACAGCGTCATCGCCGACGCCGGCCAAAGGCGTCGGATCGACGAGGTTCTTCAGGGAGGACTGAAATGACTCCGCGGGTGAAGTGAAGAGTGTGATTGTGATGCTGCCTGCATGGTCCATTCGCTTGACAGTGCACGAATTCGGACTGAGCACCTCGGGAGCCCGCACGGGAGCGTTCAGGATTTTTGCGATTACGTCCGGCGTCAGATACTTCGCGCACGCGTCACCCCCGCCCGACACGAACAAGGTTCCCGACTTCGAGGATGAGCTCGAAACACGTGCGGCGGGCGGCTTGGCAGCGGTGTCGGCGCCGCTCTTTGAGCAGGCGGCTGCACACGCGACGAGAAGTGAAAGGCAGAGTTGCAGCTTGCGCGACATACGAGTCTCCCCGGAGAATGAGGAGGAAGTGTCGCGCCCGGCGGTTATCGCAGCGTTACGGCGCGATCACTCGGCCCGACAACAGCGCAACTTCATGGAGACCTTGCGTTACCGATCCACCGTCGCCTGCTCGATCGGGCGAGTCGTTCTCCGCCGGCTCGCCAGCGACTCCATCGTGATCGCCGAGGTCGGGCACTGCCCCACGAACTCTCCGTCGGCGGGCGACCACTCGTGCTCCTCTCTCGCCGCAAAGGCCTTGTGTTCGGCGTCCATCTCCATGATCCCCGGCGCGAGCGCCGTGCACACGCCGCAGCCGACGCACTTCTCGCGATTCACGGAGAGGCGAATTCGCCGGCGCGGATAGATCGTGTCGCGCTCGAGCGGCCCCTCCACGAGCTCGTCCAGCGCCGACATCGTGCCGTCGTACCCCGCCTGAATCATCTCCTCCGCGTGCGAGAAGGCGAACCAGTCGCGATGGCCCACGCGCGGTCTGATGAGCAACATCGGCGGTCCAATCCACGTCGCCAGTGGATTGAGCTGCAGCGCATGCATCATCACCGACGCCGCGCGCATGTAGATCGCCGCAAAGCCGCGGCTCGTCACGTCCTGCGCGCGGCCAAGATCCGTGTTGCCGACATCGACGGCGATCACCGCGTCGACGCCGATCGACGCGATCGCGGTCGGCAAGTTGTCGATGGTGCCTCCGTCGACGCACACGCGGCCGCCCACCGTTGCCGGCGGGAAGAATCCCGGAAGCGCGCACGACGCGTAGACGGCGTTGCGGATGGAGACGTCCTCGTGCCCCGGCAGCCCCCACATCACGATGGTCCCGCGCTCGAGGTCCACCGTGTTGACGAGCAACTCGCTCCCAAGCCCGCGAAATGATCCTTCGGGGACCACCGCGTCGACGAGGTCGCGCAGTGGCTGCTCGAGGTAGAGTGAGGGCGAGCGCGAGCGATCGACGAGCATCCCCACGCGGTTGAGCCGGAAGAGGTCGCGCTTGGAAACGGTGGTGGCGCGACGCTCCATCTCGCTGAGCGGAACGCCCGCGACGCGCGCCGCCGCGATCAGTGCGCCGATGCTCGTGCCCGCATAGCGGCTCGGCACGATGCCGCGCTCCTCCAGCGCGCGCATCACGCCGATGTGCGCGAATCCCTTCAGCCCTCCGCCGCCGAGTACGAGGGCTGTACTCTGAGTCGCGAGCCAGGACACCGTCAACCTCCTCCGCTACGTGGTACTACTCAGCCCATACACCGCAACGCGCGTATGGGCTGACCGGGCGAACGGAGTAGGTGGTGATTCAGCGAGCTAGTTGGTGTTCAGCTTGTAGCCGAGCCCAATGCGCTCGCTGTGGGAAGCCTGACCGTTGCCCATACCAGTGGGACGACCGAGGTAGACGTAAAGTCCATACAGGCCGACCAGCGCACCGCCGACCGCGATTACGGTCCCGGCGTTGTCGCCGATGATCAAGCCCGTAATGAGGGCCGCGCCGCCGAAGATCATGAGGCCGACGCCACTGCCGCGGGACGGGCGGCGCATCGCGTTGGCGCTGAGCGCCGTCGTGTGCGAGAGGCGCGGGGAGAGCGCGGAGGCCTCCATGCTGGGGCCGGTGGACACGGGTGTCTCGACCGCCGCCGGAGCAGGCGCATCGACCGCAACGGGAGACCCCGCTTCAACCTCGACCGGAGCCGCAACGTCGACCGCAACGGCTGGAGTGGCGTCGGCGGCGGCATTCGCGGGCGCGTCCTGCGCCATGGCGGCCTGATCATCCGACACGAACTGCTCGCTCTGCGCCTGAATGCGCGTTCCGGCCGCGGACGCTACCATGAGCGCTGCTACTGCGAATGTGAGCTTGACCATGAGATCCTTATAAATGAGGAGCGGTGGTGGAATCCGCCCGCATCAATTGCAAGGAAGATGCCCTGTTCGGTACAAGAGCGACCAGCTTCTCTTGAGCGGACCTCCATTGAGCGGTATCTTCCCGGAGCAGCGCCCTCCCCCAATCTCACGGTTGATGCCCACTCCTCCGAAAAAGCTCAGAAAGCAGTACAAGAACAACGACTATCCGAACGTCGTCCTGCGCTTCGAGGACGGACACGAGATCGAGGTCATCAAGGGCGCGGGAAAGACCTTCGATTGCTACGCGGGCGAAACAATCAAGATCCTCGCGATGTACGACAAGACGTCGAAGGAGCGCGAGCTCGTCAAAACATGGAAGGCTGACGAGTTTCCGGACGCGTGATCGTGGGATGAGCCGCGTGGAAGACGGCACCAATCCTGCCCTCTACGCTGCTCCCACTGTCCGTATTACCGGAGGTTTGGCCGTGAGTCTGAAGCACATTCCGCTACTCGTCTGCGCCCTCGC
>PLMM01000181.1 GCA_003142495.1 Gemmatimonadota bacterium
CGTGACTCCGATGGTTGCGCACGAGGAAGAGATCACGCACATCGCGTTCGAGGGGTCGTCACTCGACATCGCGTGGACGCGCGACCGCGGGGTCTCGGAGCACAAGCTGCTGATCCCCGCGGATCAGGCGTGGGCGGCATTTCCCACGGTGTTCGGCGAGCTGGGGATCGATCCGAACGTCATCATCTCGAAGGACATGGTCTTCGGGAACGCGGGCGCGATGTATCGCCACCAAATCGCGAAGGAGCGCCTCTCGCACTTCTTCGACTGCGGGCAGATGCTCGGCGTCTCCACCGCGGACACTTACGACATGTGGATTCGCATCATCGCGCAGGTGCTTCCGGCCGACGGCGGGCTCTCGAAGATACGCGTCGAGGTCGAGTCGACCGCGAAGGCGACCGATAGGCCCGGAGGGAGCGTGCGCTGCCAGAGCAATGGACGACTCGAGCAGCGGATTGCGAAGATGCTACAGGAAGGGGCGGCGGCAAAAGCGAAGTGAGCGTGGGCGCTCCGGCGCCGCCCGCGAAGCTAGTCCGCGCGAAAGCGCAGCAGCATCTCGCCGATCTGAATCATGTCGCCGTCGTCCAGCAGTCGCGTGCGCGCGGTGGAGTCGAGCTCCTGCCCGTTCACGAGCGTCGGGTTGCTCGCAGACAGATTCGTGATTCGCCACCGCCCCTGCTCGTACTGCATGCGCGCGTGCGTACGACTCACGGTTTCCGCGGGTAGCTTGATGTGACGATGACGCGGCCCCTCCGCCGCACCGATCGTGATGTCCGCCGGCTCCCCCTTCAGTCGCATGAATCGGATCGCCTCGCCGACATTGCTGCCGACCTCGACCTCGAGGTGGCCGGGGAGTATCTGCACCGCCTCCTTTCCATTCGAGCTCGACGCGTTCCGATCGCGACGATCGCGGCCTCCCGTCACCATCATCGGGGGGAGCGCGCCGTGGCGATGCCTGCGCGACGCCCGCTTGCGCGCCAAAAACACCCCGCTTGCCGCCACGGAAATCGTGGCGATGAGCAGAACGATGCTCACGGCGATCACCATGAACGGATTATCGAGCAGCAAACGCGGCATTCAGCCTGGCAATCGATGAAGTTGAGCGACGACACCTTCTGTTCCCCCTGAGCTTGCACATGATACACTTGCGCATCGTTTCGGTAAGAAGATTTAACATTTCTTCGTGCCGAGTGCATAGGTTCGTTCCAGGGCTCTCCCTCTAACTGCAACCCATGCGCCTACTCAACGCAGCTCTCGCGGTAGCCGGCGCGTCCGCCTATCTCGCGGCCCCGCAAGCGCCGTTGCGGGTGCTTCGGGCCACCTCCCGCCGACACCGCCGGCCGCGCCGCGAGCATCGAGATCACCTTTGACCGCCCCGTCGCGGGGTCGCTGGACCGTTCCGTCGACCCGCGCACCATCGTGTCCGTGATGCCGGCGGTGCCCGGTCGCGTGAAATGGCGCAATCCGGTGACGATCGTGCTCACGCCAATCGGGCTGCTGAGCGCCGCCACGCACTACACGGGGACGGTGGGGAAGAGCTTCCAGGCGATGGACGGCAGCCGCCTCGCCGTGCCGTACAGCTACTCCTTCCGCGTGCGAGCGCCGGTGCTGGTCGGCGGCTCGCCCGCCGCGAAGAAGACGGTGCCGCACTACCTCACGCCGACCTCCGGCTTCGCGCTCGTCTACGATGGCCCGGTCGATCTCGCGCAGCTCTCCGTGCGCGCCTCTCTCGCCATGGACGCGTCGTGTGCAGGTGGCGCGCGCACCATAAGGCTCGATGCGCACGCGCAACGCCGGCTCGACAAGAACGATCCGTGGGAGTACCACGACTATCGCAGCTCCGGCGACTCGCTGCGTCGCGTTGTTTCGCTCGTTCCCGCGGCGCCACTCCCGCTCGCGTGTGGCGGCGCGATCGTCGCGCCAACGGAGCTCGCCGCCGACGGCCGCGAGACGAGCGCGCACCGCCTGCCACTCGTCGCCGGCACGCACGTCATCCGCGCGAGCGCATCCGCCAATCGGAGCGACGAGGTTCGCGTCACGATCGAGCGCTGAGCGCCCCGAGAGCTCGCTGGCACGCCACACGCCCTCGGCGCGTTCATCCTTGACGACCAGGTATCTTTCACGAGTCTCGAAGAACAGGCGGCAAGCGTGGCGGAGGAAAAGCGAAAGACAGACTACAACAATGCGTGGGCGGAAGCGCGCGAGCTGATCTGGGCACACCGGAAGCAGCTCGCGATCGGTTTTCCGCTGATGGTGATCAACCAGTTCGCGGCGCTCGTGCTCCCTGCGAGCGCGAAGTTTCTCATCGACGACGTGATCGGCAAGCACATGGTAGGCTTGCTGCCCTATCTGGCCGCAGCCGCCGGCGCAGCGACGCTCGTTCAGGCCGCGACGTCGTTCGGGCTCTCGCAGGTGATGAGCATCGCGGCGCAGCGCGCGATCGCCGACATGCGCAAGAAGCTCCAGGCACACATCCTTCGTCTCCCCGTCGCCTACTTCGACTCGACGCAGAGCGGCATCCTGATCGCGCGCGTGATGAACGACGCCGAGGGAATTCGGAATCTCGTCGGCACGGGGCTCGTGCAGCTCGTCGGTGGGCTCATCACCGCGATCGTCGCGCTCGGCGTGCTCTTCTGGCTCAACTGGCAGATGACCACGATCACGCTCGTCATCCTGCTCGCATTCGGCGGCGGCATGGCGGTCGCGTTCAAGCGCCTTCGCCCGATCTTCCGCCAGCGCAACGCGATCACGGCCGAAGTCACCGGCCGTCTCGCGCAGGCGATGGGCGGCGTGCGCATCGTGAAGACGTACGTCGCCGAGCGGCGCGAGGAGAAAACCTTCGCGGTCGGCATTCACAAGCTCTTCCGCAACATCGCCTCGACACTCACCGGGATTTCGGCCGTTACCGCCTTTTCTACGATGATCATTGGCGTCGTCGGTGTGATCATGATCATCTTCGGCGGGCGCGCCATTCTCGCCGGACAGATGACGCTCGGCGATTTCATCATGTACGTCTTCTTCGTCGGCCTGCTCGCGGCGCCACTGATTCAGATTGCCTCGATCGGCACGCAGATCAGCGAGGCGTTCGCGGGGCTCGATCGCATCCGCGAGATCCGCCGCATGGCGACAGAGGACGAGAACGACAACGTGCACGGCGATGTGCCGTCGCTCGTCGGCGACGTGCGCTTCGATCACGTCTGGTTCGAGTACAAGCCCGACACGCCCGTGCTGCGCGACGTGAGCTTCCACGCGCCGGCCGGATCGACCACGGCGCTCGTGGGCTCCAGCGGCTCGGGAAAGAGCACGCTGATCAGCCTCATCATGGCCTTCAATCATCCGCAGACGGGCACGGTCACGATCGACAACCGGCCGCTCGAGTCGCTCAAGCTGCGGCAGTATCGCTCGCATCTGGGCGTCGTGCTGCAGGACAACTTCCTCTTCGACGGCACCGTCGGCGAGAACATCGCGTTCTCGAAGCCGGGCGCCACGATGGAGGAGATCCGCGATGCCAGCCGGATCGCGCACTGCGACGAGTTCATCTCGGAGTTCGAGCTCGGCTACGACACGATCGTCGGCGAGCGCGGCGTGCGCCTCTCGGGCGGGCAGCGGCAGCGCGTTGCCATCGCACGCGCGATTCTCGCCGATCCGAAAATTCTGATTCTCGACGAGGCGACGTCGAGCCTCGACAGCGAGAGTGAGGCGCTCATCCGCGACGGGCTTCGCTCGCTGCGCACGGGGCGAACGACGTTCGTGATCGCGCACAGGCTCTCGACGATCGCGAGTGCAAATCAGATTCTCGTGCTCGAGAACGGCGAGATCGTCGAGCGCGGAACGCAGCCCGAGCTGCTGCGCCTGGGCGGACGCTACCGGCAGCTCTACGACACGCAGTACCGCGCCGAGCAGGACCAGTTCATCAATCCGGGCGAGGACTTTACGCCCGAGGTGAAAGACACCGTCAAGGTGTCGGCGCGTCCCGACAGCTCACTCTGAGACCAATGCCGTGCGCGTTGCGCGGCAATCACGATCTTTGCATCACTCCGGCGGAATGATAAACAATTACTTCGTGGTTCGAAGCTCCGGTGTTCACGGCAAGGGCGCCTTCGCGCGGAAGAACATTCGCAAGGGCACGCGGCTCGTCGAGTACATCGGCGAGAACATCTCCGCCGAGGAATCGGACCGCCGCTACGATGACACGGGGGTGAAGAATCACCATACCTTCCTCTTCTCGGTCGACAAGCGGAAGGTCATCGACGCGACGTTCGGGGGCAACGAGTCGCGTTTCATCAATCACTCGTGTGATCCGAACTGCGACGCGATCATCGAGAAGCGTCGCGTCTATATCGAGGCGAATCGCACGATTCGGAAGGGCGAGGAGCTCGCCTACGACTACAACTACGAGCGCACGCCGAAGACCACGAACGCCGATGAAAGGATGTACAAGTGCCTCTGCGGCTCACCGGAGTGCCGTGGCACGATCGTCTCCGCCAAGGTGACGATGCCGAAGAAGAAGGCGGCGAAGAAAGCGAAGTCGAAAAAGAAGGTCGCCGGGAAGAACAAGCGGACGAAGGCGAAGACGAAGAAGAAGGCGGGTCGCGGGCGCTAGTCCGCGATCAGCTTCGCCCGCCGACCTCGCCCACGAGGCGCGCGTACACCGCGCCGCGTGTGCGTCCGTCCTTCAGCGTGTAGTCGTACTCCCCCTGCGTGACGCTGCTCTCGCGCACGACGAGCAGATCGCCCGCCCTCCACGTATTCACCGCGGGGCGGTCAGGGAGATAGACCTCCCAGATCGTTCCGTCCGCGAGCACGACGTGCGTGCCCTCGTTGATCACACGCGTTACACGATGCGCGTTGTAGACGCTCGTGGGCTCGCCGTACGTGCGCGATGAGTCCGCGCCGCGCGACGGAGGCGCCGCGTCAACTTCCTGCGCAGCCGCCCGCTGCGTGAGGGCCGCGCTCGCGACGAAGATCGCCGGGACAAGCATCGATGAAAGTGCCGATCGCGTGCGCATGCAAATACCCTCCGGAAAATGGCCGCCAAGTCGTGCGGGAAATTTCGCCGCACGAGCGACCCTCGCAAAACAAAATGTGTCGCAGCGCACAGTTAAACGAATATTAAAGACGTGATACTATTGGCCCTCTGGTGTACGTAACTTGACATCTATTAGATCGTTGCCATGTTCATCTGACCGTGGATGTCGACCACACTGTAACGTCCCGATGCATACTCGAAGGTGCTGATGTCCTTGGCATTCAGATCCACGTTTCAAGTTGCAGCCGTAGTCGCGTTTCTGATGGTGCCTGCAACGAAGCTGTACGGGCAGGACCAGTGCCAGTGTGCGGCACCTGGCGGTGAAAGCAGCCGCATCGCGAGCGCCATTGGCGGTGGTCTCTTCGCGGGGCTGATAGCAGCGGTGATCCCCTTTCACCACGCGGCTGCGATCGCTTCGGTGCCGCCGGGCGCCGTCGCGCCAACCGCGCTCACGACGATGTCCGATTCCACCGACATTGCACCGGGTGATTCTGCGAAGCCGCGCCAGCTCGCATCGATCGCAGGTGCTCCGGGCGCTCCGGCTGCGGAGCTCGTCCCCGCGGAGGCAGGCGGCAGCACTCCCATCTCGCGTACCTCGAACGGCGAGTCCGCGTTGCCGCTCCCCTCGATCACGCCGAGCGAGGCTGC
>PLMM01000136.1 GCA_003142495.1 Gemmatimonadota bacterium
TCAGAAATAGGCGCGAAACATCGGTTTCGCGCCTATTTGCTGTGCCCGCCAGATGGGCTCCCAATTGCTTTTACAGTGCCCGAGACCGGCAACCGAATGGTCTCAATCGCACGCAACCAATGGAGCTCCTCATGTCGGCAATGACCCTGTGGCAGGCCTTTTCTTCCGGTGACGTAGCGGCTCGCGAAGAGCTCCTCGCCGAGCATATCAGCCTGGTGCACCATGTCTCGCGGCAGATTCACCGCCGGGTCTCCTCCGACGTCGAGCTCGACGAGCTCATCAGCGCGGGCACCATGGGGCTCATTGAGGCGCTCGATCGCTTCGATCCGACCCGCGGCCTCGCCTTCAGCACCTTCGCGGTTCCACGCGTTCGTGGCGCGATCCTCGACGAGCTGCGTCGAATCGATCACGTGCCCTCTTCGATGCGCCGCCGTACCCGCACGCTTTCGACGGCGCAAGAGACGCTACGGCACGAGCTCGGTCGCGAGCCGATGGCCGAAGAAGTCGCCGCGGCGCTTGGCTTGGACCTCCCCGCACTCTGGAAGCTGGAAGCGGAAGCGGAAGGTACGATGCGCGTTGCCTTGGACGGTGCGAACAGCGACGACAGCGAAGACGTGCCGCATGTCCAGGCGATGGCCGCCGAGGATCACAGCTCGGTCGAGGACAGGATTACGCTCGATCAGGAGACGTCAATTCTCCGCGAGACGATTCTTCGCCTCTCGCAGCAGGAGCGCACGGTGTTGACGCTCTATTACTTCGAAGAGCTGAAGCTGCACGAGATTGCGGCGGTGCTCGAGGTGACCGAGAGTCGCGTGTCGCAGATCCGTCAGAAGGCGATCGTCAAGCTCCGCGGCGAGCTTTCCTCGCTTCGCTCACTGGTTGCCTGATCGCTACGCTCCGGCGCCCAACGCCGGAATGACGAGCGTGTAACAGAGACCGGCGTCGCTTTCCTCGGCGCCCATGGCTATCGCTCCCGCCGCACACTCGGGGAGCGCGCCCGCAGCCGTCGCGTCGCCCACGAGCAGACGCACCACCCCCACCCGCCCCTGCAACCCGAAGCGCACGCGCAGTGCGCGCGACGCGTGCGCGAGCGCCGCCGTGGTCGCGGCATCGAGCAGGATGAGCAGCTCCCGCTGCAGACGGATTGCGTCGCCGAGCACGGGGCGGGACTCGTCGCCTGGCTCGACGGTGATCGCGATCGCGCGCCGCTCGGGATGGTAGCTGTGGAGCGCCATCGCGCCCGCGACGGCATCGGTGAGACGCATCGCGTCGAGTCGCCCAGCACTTCTCGACGAGAGCGCGCGCATCTGCTCGAGCAGGTCCTCGAGCCGGCGCGTCTCGACGCCGAGCATCTCCGACATGGCAACAGGGTCGTCGCCGTCGACGCGTAGCAGCTCGGCGATCGTGCCGATGGTCGAGATGCGGTTGCTCAACGCGTGCGCGAGCCCGCGCACCAGCGTCTCGCTTACCTCGCTCCACGCATCCGCGAGAGAGCGGGTGTGTCTGCGCTCTCCAGTGGGAAACGTGTCGGCGACAGTGTACGCGTGGGTCATGCTGGTTCGACGCGTACGGCGCGCGCGCGCAACCCGCCGTCCGCGATTCTAACATTTCCACCGTGCGCGCACGGCCATAGTTTGGAACGTCGCTGCACGAACATTCTTCCTTTCCAGACGAACATGCCCGCACTCCCCACGCGAATCGCTGCGCTCACCTGCGCGATCGCGCTCTTGGCCTCGCCACTTCGTGCACAGGCCCCCGCCGACAAGCTCATCGATGGCGCGCTCAAGGACAGCGCGGCCTGGAACCGGCTCGCAGAGCTCGTCGACACCTTCGGCAATCGCCCCGTCGGCTCGGAGAGTCTCGAGAGCGCGATCGACTGGATCCTCGCGCAGATGAAGAAGGACGGCCTCGACAACGTGCATGGCGAGCCGGTGATGGTGCCGCACTGGGTGCGCGGCCGCGAATCCGCCATGCTGCTCACGCCGCATCGTGGCCCGCTCCACATGCTCGGACTCGGCCGCAGCGTCGGCACCCCCGCGAGTGGGATCACAGCCGATGTTCTGGTGGTGAACGACTTCGCGGATCTGCACGCGCACGCGGCGCAGGCGAAGGGAAAGATCGTGCTCTTCGATCACCACTTCGATCCGAACAAGCCTCCCTTCGACGCATACGGCGAGGCCGTGATCTATCGCTTCGCCGGCGCAGATTCGGCGGCGGCGTACGGCGCGGTTGCGGCGCTCGTGCGCTCGGTGACGCCGCACTCGCTGAGCACCCCGCACACGGGCGCGATGGGCTACGGCGACACGACCGCAAACGCGCACCACGTGCCGGCGGCGGCGATCACGCTCGAGGATGCGGACATGCTGCATCGCATCCAGAATCGCGGCCAAACCATTCGCGTGACGCTCTCGATGGAGGCGCACATGCTCCCCGATGCGCACTCGCGCAACATCGTGGCCGAGGTGCGCGGAAGCGAGCATCCAGACGAGATCATCGTGCTCGGCGGCCACATCGACTCGTGGGATGTGGGTCAGGGCGCGATGGACGACGGCGGCGGATTCGTGTCGGCGTGGGAGGCGGTGCGGCTGATCAAGCAGCTCGGGCTCAAACCGAAGCGCACGATCCGCGTGGTGGGGTGGGTGAACGAGGAGATGGGGAGTCGCGGCGCGAATGCGTATCGCGATGCGCACCGGGCGGAGCTCGCGAAGACGAAGTTCGCGATGGAGTCGGACAACGGCGCGTTCACGCCGAAGGGCGTGCGCCTCACGGGTCCGGACTCGCTGCTCCCGGTGCTCAGGGAGCTGATCGCGCCGCTCGCGCGCATCGGCGTGACGGAGGCAGCGATGGGCGATCCGGAGGCGGACGTCACGCCACTCGTGGAGGCGGGCGTCCCCGCCCTCGCGCTCGATATCGATGCGTCACGCTACTTCTGGTACCACCACACGGATGCGGACATGATGAGCGCGCTCGATCCGAAGCAGGTGGGGATGTGCGTTGCGACTATGGGCGTGGTGGTGTGGGGGGCGGCGAACCGGTAGGGGGGTTGCGGGCACGCCCCTCAGCTCACCGCTCGCAACGTCCAGAAATCCGCCGAGAGATCCGTGTTCGTGAAGTACGCATACGGCATCGTCCCGTATCCCTTCTTTCCCCAGCTCGCGCCCCACGAGTTGCGCACGATGAAGCGCTTGGCCGGATTGTCGTAACCCACCACGCACATCGCGTGGCCGCCGAGCGTGCGCTCCATGCCATCGGGCATCGGGACGTTTCCTGAGCGCGTCACCGTATCCGACTCGAACGACTCGTACACCGTGAAGCCGAAGACGAACGGATACCCAGCCGCCACGCAGCCGCGCATCTCCGCCACATCCTGCGCCACGCGCATGTACGTCATCCCCAAATGCTTCTTCGCGTCGGCGTAGCACTCCGCGCTCGGCTTCGTCGCGAAGCGCGAGAGCACGTACGGCCACTCGGGCTCGGGACACACGCCCTGCTTCGCGAGCGTCTTCATCCCGTCGCGCAGCTGCGCGCCGGAATCCTCGTTCACCGTGCGCTCGATGACGCGCTCGTTGTAGTAGATGAAGAGTCGACTCGGCGCGAAGTCGGGCTCCTTCTGTTTGAGCAGCTCGAACTCGAAGGCGCCGCCGATCGCGTTCGCCGTGCACGAGCCGAGCTGTCCCTGGTCGTACACCGTGGGCATCTGCGGCCGGAGATCCACTCGTGGCGGGAGCGCCGCAGCCGTACGACGCGGCACGCGAAAGGAGAAGTCGCGCTGGTCCGGAAGATCCGGAACCCAGCCGTATCGCTTGATCGTCATCTTGCGTGGAATGGCCATCTGTGCCTCCCGTCGCGTGAACGCTTAACGTGAACAGTTCAACGCGAGCGCGCTAGTTCCGCGAGCGCCGCGCGCGCCACCGAACCGAGCAGCGCCGGATCGTCGACCACGCGCTTCGCCGGTAGCACGCGCGCCGCGTGAATCGCGTCGCGCGTCATGTCGTTGGTGATCGCGACGCAGCACATCCCCGCCGCATTCGCCGCGCGCACGCCGGGGAGCGAGTCCTCGAGCACGAAGCAGTTGCGCGGCTCGACGCCGAGCTTCCCCGCGATCAGCAGAAAAATCTCCGGCGACGGCTTGGCCTCGCGCACGTCCTCGCGCGTGCAGAGCACGTCCACCTCGTTCGTGAGCCCGAGCCGCTCGAGTACCTGCACCGCGTGCTTGCGATGCGACATCGTCGCGATCCCCACCGGGTATCCGCCGCGCCGCACCTCGCGCAGCAGCGACGTCGACCACGGATACTCCTGCTCGCGAATCAGCCGCTCGTCGGCAATCATGACCTCGTAGATCTCGAGCCTGAGCGCCATGTACGCGTCGAGCGGCGTCGCGACGCCCAGCTCCGCCATTCGCTTTGCCGCATGCGCCTCCAGAGCAAATCGAGACAACAGCGCCGCCGCGACCTGCTCCCGGGAATGGCCGACCATGTCGTCGTACGCGACGATGATCTCCTGCGCCCGCACCGTCTCCGGACTCAGCTCCACCGCCGCGCGCGCGTACGACCGCGCCTTGAGCGCCTCGGTCTGCACGAGCGTTCCATCGAGATCGAAAATCGCGGCGATTCGGCGAGACACCATGGAAGGAAAAGCTGGGGCACTGAGCCGCCCGCTCGAAAGGGCGTGGATCGCGCCGTCCGCTTTGCAACACGAGTCGCGACGCGAGTGGATTGCACGAGTGCGGTGGCATTTTACTATGCATAAAAGGCGACCGTAAGCGATGAGGGCGAGCGACAACGTTTCAGGAGTGCGAAGCACGCATGGTCAGTAGCGAATGCTCCCCAGTCGCAATCGCCGCGACGGAGCGCATGGCTCCTGCTTCACCGGTGTGCGCGCAGGGCTGTTGTGCAACCTCGCCGCGACAAAAGAGATGTGTGAGAGCGAACCTGTGATGATGCTCGCAATGCTCGAGCGCGGAATTCGCCGGCGGCAACGGGTGCGCCATCATTAAGCCGGAAATCCACACGGCCGCAAGCGCTGCCGTGGCGCCGCTAACCGAGCGGCGCGTCAAGTGGGTCCCGAACGCGACTTCCTCACCGGCGAGTCGCCGCACGCGACGCGCCAGCAAGTCCTGGCGATGAAAGCCCACGGCGCCAATCGCTGCCGCTGGAAAGGTCGCCGCGAGCCCGTATCCGCCTTGCGCGCTCGCGAGCGTCAAGATTGCCGTCGCGAGCACGAGCGATCCGTGCTGCACCTCGCCGTTCGTCGCGAAGCAGCTGGCGGCTCGAGCAGCATGATCGTCGGCGGCCACCTCCATCTCGTCCGCGGCGTCATCCGCGATCTGCCGAAGCGCGGGAACCCAGAAGAGGAGTTGCGACAGCAAACGAAGCAGCGACATGCGGAGCGGATCGCGTCGCGACACGTGTGCGGCTTCGTGGGCCAGCACTGCTGCGAGCTGTGCCGGGGTGACGCGACGTGCGAGTGCACGGTCGACGTACACGAGCGGCCGAAACCACCCCGCCGTGAACGCCGGCACCGGCAGTCCACCAACCACGCGCACGCGCGAGCGTGGAAGGGCTACGCGGTCGGCGGCCAGTGCGAAGGGG
>PLMM01000147.1 GCA_003142495.1 Gemmatimonadota bacterium
CACGTCACGGCCCAGATCTCGAAGACAGCAGGGCCGATGATCTCGAAGAAGGACTGCGCACGCGTCGTCGATGCCTTTCTGGACGCCATCAAGGACGCGCTGAAAGAGCAGAAGAACATCGAAGTGCGCGGCTTCGGCACGTTCAAGATTCGCCAGCGCAAGACGCGCATGGCGCGCAACCCTCGCACCGGATCGCCCGTGGAGGTTTCAGCGCGACCGGTGCCTGTGTTCAAGCCCAGCAAGGAGTTGCGCGCCCTCGTTGCCGAAGAGGATGAGGCGTCGTTTTCGGATTCGCCGGCCTGATCACTTGCGGGAGAAGCTGAGAGCGCCCCGATTCGTGCAACCACGAACGGGGCGCTTTCGTTTGTGAGTGAGGCCGATCGATGGCGCGCGGTGGCCGAGTTGCCTTGTAGCGCTTCTCACGCGGGTTCAACATTCATTCAATGACAGTAACCGCTTTGCTATTCGCCTCATACGCCGAAGCACTCGGCTCTGATCGCGTCGAGCTCACGCTTGCCGGGAACACGACCGTGCGCGATGTGGTGGAGCGGCTGCGAGCGATGCCGGGCGGATCGTCGCTGCCGGCGTCGCCGCTCGTGGCGGTGAATCTCACGTATGCGGGCGCGGACCAACGAGTTGAGAGCGGCGACGAGGTGGCGATCATCCCTCCCGTGGCGGGCGGATGAGCATTCGTACCGCGATCGTTCGCGGCGCGATCGACGTCGCCGCGCTGCTCGCCGAGGTGGAGAGCACGGCGAATGGCGCCACGATTCTCTTTCTCGGCCACGTGCGCGAGATGAACGATGGACGCGCCGTGACGGGGATCGAGTACAGCGCGTATGGCGAGATGGCGGAGCGCGAGCTGGCGGCTATAGCGAGCGAGTGCGCGGAGCACTTTGGGATCGCGCATCTCGTGGCGGAGCATCGCCTTGGCGCGCTGGAGCTCGGCGACGTGAGCATCGCGATCGTCGCCGCGCATCCGCATCGTGCGGAAGCGTACGAAGCGTCGCGCTTCGTGATCGAGGAGGTCAAGCGGCGGCTTCCGATCTGGAAGCGCGAGGGCTACGCGGACGGCGCGAGTGAGTGGGTGAACGCGGGCGGCGTCGCGCACGAGCAGCCGGCGCAGGAGCAGCAGTGATCGCCGGCGCGCTCGACCAGTTCGGGCGGCGAATCGAGTATCTGCGTATCTCGATCACCGATCGCTGCAACTTTCGCTGCGCGTATTGCATGCCATTGGCTGGTCTGCCATGGCTCCCTCGCGAGGACATCCTCAGCTACGAGGAGATCACCGAGGTCGTGCGTCAGCTCGCGCCGCTGGGAGTAAGCCGGCTGCGCATCACGGGTGGCGAGCCGACGATTCGTCCGCAGCTCACGACGCTCATCTCGATGCTCGAGAAAGTATCTGGAATTCAAGATATCGCGCTGTCGACGAATGGCGTGAAGCTGCCGGAGATGGCGGAATCGCTGAAGGCGGCGGGGCTCGATCGCGTGAACATGAGCGCGGACTCGCTGCGTCCGGATCGCATTCGCGAGATCGCGCGGCGCTCGCTTGCGTTCTCGCCCATCGATGCGGCGCTGGCGGCGGAGCGTGCGGGGCTGGGGCCGGTGAAGATCAACACCGTCGTGATGCGCGGCATCAACGATGATGAGCTCGAGGACTTCGCTCGGCTCACGCTCGAGCATCCGTGGCACGTGCGCTTCATCGAGCTGATGCCGGTGGGCGAGATGGCGGGGGAGACTTTCGACCGCGTGGTGCCGAGCGATGAGATTCTCGCGCGGCTCGCGCGGATCGCGCCGCTGAGTGCGGATGCGGGGCCGGCGCGCGGCAACGGGCCGGCAGCGTACTATCGATTCGCGGGCGCGCCGGGGAGCATCGGGGTGATCACGCCGATGAGCCACACGTACTGCGGCGACTGCAATCGCGTGCGGCTCACGGCAGATGGCCGGCTGCGCACGTGCCTCTATGGCGACGAAGAGGTGAGCTTCCGCGATGCGCTGCGGGCGGGGGAGCCGCTGGCGCCGCTGTATGCGTCCGCGCTGGCGACGAAGCCGCGCGAGCATGCGCTGCTGCAGATGAAGGTGGGCGGGCTGCGGGCGCTGTCGGAGGTTGGGGGCTGATCGCTTTTCGCTGAGAATCGCGCGTTGTGCGCGCCCGGATCAGCTCGCTCTCTCAAAATTCGATGGAACTTATACACCGTGGAGTGGGCGGTGTTTCGCCGCATCGCATAAAGTCTCGTTCACCCCGCAGAGACTGCTCTTGGCCACCGGCTAGTTGACTTCGCCTCCCGTTCACTGCATACCGTGCGAGCTAACTGGTCGCTGACTCACTGCTCACGTCGCGCGGACATCCATGCTCGCGCGTGTCGCGGTCGTGCCCGGCACCCGCCGAACTCATGGAGGTGATGCGCCCGCCCCTGGATGCACCGATTCGTTCTTCCGTGCCGGATCTCACGCGATCCGGCTTCCCTCAGGCAGATGCATTCGACGCAGCGCGTCGAGTGCAGTCACGAAGAGGCCGCACATGAGTACACGATTCCGTCGGTACGCGTTCGCTGCTGGCGTTTGGCTTGTGCCCGCCACGGCGCTCGCGCAGGGTACGATTTCTGGAAAAGTCACGGATAACGCGACAGGCAATCCTGTTCCGAGCGCGCAGGTGAACATCGTCGGATCCACGCGCGCCACGCTTACGAGCGACAAGGGTGAATACAATCTGCGCGGCGTGGCGGCGAGCGTTCTCACACTTCGCGCCACTCGCATTGGCTACGCCGCAAGCAATCAATCGGTGACCGTTCCGGCGAGTGGTGTCGTTACTGTGGATTTCGCGCTCACGTCCACGCCATCGAAGCTCGATGAGATCGTGGTGTCGGCGACCGGGGCGCAAGAGTCGAAGCGCGAACAGGCGACATCGATCGGCACGATCGACATGGACTCGGTGAACCTCGCGCCAGTGGGCAGCTTCTCGGAGCTACTCACGGCGCGAACGCCAGGTGTGGTCGCAATGTCGGACGGCGGCACGATGGGCGCCGGCACGCGCATTCGCATTCGCGGGTCGAACTCCGTTTCGCTCGACAACGATCCGCTCATCATCATCGACGGCGTGCGTGCGAACGGTAACGAGGGCTCGTCGACGATCGGAGTTGGTGGACAAGTTCCGTCGAGACTCGATGACATCAACTACGAAGACATCGAGACGATCAATGTCATCAAGGGACCGGCCGCGTCCTCGCTGTACGGAACGGCGGCAGCCAACGGTGTCATTCAGATCACCACGAAACGCGGGTCGATCGGAAAGCAGATGTGGAGCGCGCACGTCGCCGGCGGATCGGTATCGAACTACGTCAAGTTCCCGAGCAATTACGGCGCTGTGGACGTCGAGGCTGGCGACACCGTGTTCTCCCAGGCGACGCAGGGAGCTCCGTGCATCACGGAATTTCAGGCCGCAGGCTTTTGCACGTTCACCGGGCTGCAGACGTTCAACCCGCTCGAAACCAACAGCCCATTCATCACCGGCAATACGCAGAACTACGGACTCTCGGTGAGCGGCGGCAGCGACGCGATGTCGTACTACATGAGCGGTGAGCTCGACAAGGGCACGGGCGTCTACGCCATCAACCAGCAGCGACACGCCACGCTGCGCGCCAACGCCACCGCGCATCTGGGTCCGAAATTCGACCTGACCGTGAACAGCTCATTCGGACAGAATCGCCTTCGTCTCCCGCAGAACGACAACAACGTCATCGGCGTGATTCCTTCGGGAATCCTCGGACTCGTCTTCGACGATTCAGTAAATCACGGCTACGCGTTTCAGCAGCCGGCGAATATTTTCGCGATCAACACGCAGCAGAACACCGAGCGCTACACGGGGTCGGCAACCGGTACGTGGCGTCCGCTTACGTGGCTGAGTGCGAATGTCGTCACCGGCTTGGACTTTTCCAATCGCATCGATCAGGAGCTGATCCCGACCTATCTCGACAACGGCGTTACTCCGAGATTCGCGGACGACTCGCTCGGAAATCGAACGTCGAATCCGTTCCAGACGTTCCTCTACACGCTGAACGGAAGCGCCACGGCGAGTTACAACCTTCGCCCCGGCCTTTCGGGATCCAGCACGATCGGAACGCAGTACACACAGGATTATTCGCACGGCACGTTCGCGTTCGGCAAGGTGCTCGCGCCGGGCACGGGCTCACTCAACGGTGCCACGCAGGCATTTGCCGTCGGCGAGGCCACGACGAAGGACATCATTCTTGGTGCGTACGGGCAGGAACAGCTCAACTGGCGCGATCGCGTCTACCTGAGCGGAACGCTCCGTGCCGACAAGAACAACGCCTTCGGCCGGAACTTCCCGAGTATTGTGTATCCGGGCGGAGGGATCTCGTGGGTCATTGGCAACGAAGACTTCTTCCCCAAGCAGAATTTCATCTCGCAGACGCGCATTCGGGCCGCCTATGGCGAGTCTGGACAGCAGCCTGGCTTCCGTGATGCGGTGGCGTTCTTCGCGCCAGTCGCGGTGCACGTGGACAACCAGGACGTCGCCTCGTTTACCCCTGGAAACCTCGGCGACCCGAATCTCAAGCCCGAGCGCACCGGCGAGATGGAGCTGGGATTCGAATCAAATCTCTGGAAGGACATGTTCGCTTTCGATTTTACCTTCTACAACAAGAAGACCAGCGACGCGCTCATCAAGCGTCAGCTCCCGCCATCGAATGGCGTTCAGCAGCTCTTTTTCCAGAACATCGGTCAGGTACAGAACAAGGGCGTCGAGATGTCCCTCAACGGCACGCCCTTCAAGGGAAAGACAGTCGCGTGGGACTTCACAATCAGCGGCTCGCACAACAGCAATAAAGTGCTCAAGCTCGGCGTTCCTCCGATCATCTTCGGGGATCAGCGTCACCAGAACGGATACCCGCTTGGCGGCTACTGGGCGCGTCCGTACACGTTCAAGGACATCAACGGCGACGGCACGATCACGACGAATAACTGCCCGGGTGCCGGTTGTGAGCTCACGCTTGGCGACACGGCTGTCTATCTCGGATCCGCGTTTCCGAGCTGGGACTTCACGCTCGGCTCAGGCATCACGATTTTCAAGTACGTTCGCGTTGCGGCACTCCTGAACCGTCGTACGGGCAACAAGCTTCTCAACTTCACGGAGGACTTCCGCTGCCTGCTGGACATTTGCAAGGCACTCAATCAGAGCATCGACCCGACCGTGAAGAAGACCTCGTCGCTCGCGGACCAGGCCGCCGCAATCGCTGCACAACAGGGCTCGGACGCCGGCTTCATCGAGGACGCAAGCTTCTGGAAACTTCGGGAGGTCTCACTCACGTTCTCCGCTCCTGATCAACTGGCGCACAAGTTCGGCGTCGCAGGGGTGAGCCTCACGTTTGCGGGGCGAAATCTCGGGACATGGACCAAGTACAAAGGACTCGATCCTGAGACCAATGAGAACGGAGGGCAGCAATTTCTGACCGACGAATTTCTCACCCAGCCGCCTGTTCGCACATACACGTTGCGCATGGACGTACGTTGGTAACGCGCGACCACAACCAGAGCGAGATGTCAATCATGCATACGATAATCGACAAGCTCTACGATCGTCGGAGCTGGCTGGTGGTGGCCGCGGGAGTGTTTCTCATCTCCGCGTGCAACACCGATCAGTTACTGCAGGCGACCGATCCGGACAACACTCCACCGGGCGCACTCAAGGGAGCATCGTCGCTTCCTGGCTTCCGTGCGAGCGCGATCGGCGATTTCGGCCGCGCGTTTGACGGCAATGCGTTGAATCCGGACGGCAACGAGTACGAAGGCCTCGTCAACATGTCGGGACTTCTGACGGACGAGCTCCAAAATACGGAAACTTTTCCCACGCGCACCGAGGTCGACCGTCGGCACACGCAAGTGAACAACGCCACGATGCGCGACATCTTCTTCAACGCGCATTTGGCACGCGTGTCTGCCGGTCGCGCGGCCGGAGCGTACGCAGCGTTCGGCCCTGCGGATCCGGGGCGCTCGGAAGTCGTGAGTCTCGAGGCGTACGCCATACTTCTCTTGGCGGAGGACTACTGCTCCGGCGTACCGCTGTCCAATATCGACACGGCGACTGCGGCCGTGCAGTTTGGCGATCCGCTGACCACGCAGGCACTACTGCAAGTGGCGGCGGATACGTTCAGCGCGGCGTTGGCGTTCGCGCAGGCTGATCCCGATCGTCACAATCTGGCCGAGGTCGGGAAAGCACGCACCCTCCAGTTTGAGGGACGTTCCCATCTTCATGAGGCCGCGCTGCTCGTCGGCGACGTGCCAACGAATTGGACGTACAAGATCACGCACTCGAGGAATTCGCAGCATGAATGGAACGGAATTTACGAGTTCATGTGGCTCGAGGGGCGGTGGATCGAGGCGGATACCGAGGGCGTGAACGGACTACGGTTCAGAGATGACCCGCGCAATCCGGTCAACGAGCTTGGCAATACTTTCATCGGCAACGGCAACGTTCAGTTTTTTGGAACGCTGCGGTATAACGCGCCCGACTCGTCGACGGTGCTTGCAGGCGGCATCGAAGCGCGGCTGATCGAGGCCGAGGATGCGCTGCAAGCGAACGACAACGTGACGTTTCTGAAGAAGCTGAACGATCTGCGGGACTCGAGTGGTGTCGGCGGGCTTGCGCCGCTTGCACTGCCGGCAACCGTCACGGGGCGCCAGGATCTGCTCTTCAGCGAGCGCGGGCAGTGGCTGTATCTCACCGCGCATCGCCTGCCGGACCTCCGCAGACTTTCGCGCTCGACCGTGAACGATGGCTATGGTCGTGATCCCGAGAGCGTATTCCCCACAGGTACGTGGTTTCGCGGAGGCGTCTACGGTCCGGATGTGAACTTCCCGATTCCGATCGAGGAGCTGAACAACACCAACGTACCGGGTCCGGCGCCGAACACGTGCCTCGACCGCAATCCGTAGCAATCGCAGGGCAGCTTTAGTAACGCAAGCGAGGGAGGCGAGCTTTCCGCCTCCCTCACTTGCATCCACCCTCTTCGTTCACGCGCCCGATCGGCTCTTGCTGTGAATGAGAATCACGCCGGCGTTGGAGTTCGTTCCAAAATACGCCGTTGCCTCGATCGATCCCATCTCTTCGATGTTGTCGATGTCCGCGGCGCCGAGCTGCCGCAGCGCACGAAGGTCCGAGAGCGGAACACCATCGATGTAGACCATCGGATCGTCGCGCAAATACATACTTCCGTGCCCGCGTTTCGGGTGCAGCCGCTGCGGCTCGCCGTCGTATGCTTCGGTCGCACGAGCGGTGGTGCTCAAGCGCTTGAGCACCTCCCACGCATCGGTCGCACCAGACCGCGCGATCGCCTCTGCGGTGATCACGTGCGCGTGGTACGCCTGATCGCTCGGCGCATTGGTCGTGCTCCCACCTGTCTTGCAGCCCGCCATGATGCAGAGCGGGATGAGCACCAACAGGCGACGCGATGAGAACAACGCCATGTGTGCCTCCGCGTGCGGTGCGCGCTCGCACCGACTCTCGAATCTGTGCCGGGTACACCGAATCGTCAATTCGACGGGCGTGCTCCGGCGACGCCGCCATTTCCCCCGGTCCTCTCACCGGGTACCTTTCGCTTCGGAATTCTTCCAGAGGATTGCAACGCGGATGCTCAACAAGATCACGGTAGTCGGGGCAGGGAATGTCGGCGCCACCACGGCGCAGCGACTGGCCGAAAAGGAGCTGGCGCGGCAGGTCGTGCTGGTGGATGTGATCGAGGGCGTGCCGCAGGGCAAAGGGCTCGACATCTGGGAGTCCGCGCCGATCGAGGGCTTCGACACGCGCCTTATTGGCACCAACGACTACGCGGCCTCCGAAGGCTCCGACATCGTCGTGATCACCGCGGGCATCGCGCGCAAGCCGGGGATGTCGCGTGACGATCTCCTCAACACGAACGCCGGCATCGTCAAGCAGGTGTCCGAGCACGTGAAGCGCAGCTCGCCCAACGCGATCCTCATCGTCGTCTCGAATCCGCTCGACGTGATGTCGTGGGTCGCAATGAAGACGACGGGCTTTCCGCGCGAGCGCGTGATCGGCATGGCCGGCGTGCTCGACACGGCGCGCTACCGGTCGTTCATCGCCGAGGCGCTCGGAGTTTCGGTGCGCGACATTCAGGCGATGGTGCTCGGCGGCCACGGCGACACGATGGTGCCGCTCCTCTCGTACACCAGCGTGAGCGGCATTCCCGTGACACGGCTGCTCGACAAGGCGAAGCTCGACGCGATCGTCGAGCGCACGCGCACGGGCGGCGCCGAGATCGTGAAGTATCTCAAGACCGGCTCGGCGTACTACGCACCGTCGGCCGCGGCGGTGCAGATGTGTGAGGCGATCGCCTTCGATCAGAAGCGCATCCTGCCGTGCGCCGCGTGGCTCACGGGCGAGTACGGCCAGTCGGGGATCTTCCTCGGCGTGCCGTGCAAGCTCGGGCGCGCCGGTCTCGAGCAGATTCTCGAGGTGTCGCTCACCGATGACGAGCGCGCGGCGCTCGTGAAGAGCGCCGACGCCGTGCGCGAGCCGATGTCGGCCGTCACGCTGTGAGTGTAAGGTGACGCGCACAGCGAGCTTCTGGTCGAGTACCGTCGGGAAGAAGATCGTGATGGCCGTGTCGGGGCTCATCATGGTCGGCTTCGTGATCCTGCACATGGCCGGCAACCTGCAAGTCTTCGAGGGCTCGGCCAAGCTGAACACGTACTCGGCGTTTCTCCACGGCCCCGCGAACGAGGTGCTGTGGATTCTGCGCGTCGTGTTGATCGTTGCGCTGATCGCGCACGTCGTCTCGGCGTATCAGCTCACGGTGCTGGACCGCGCCGCGCGGCCGGTGCCGTATGTGAAGCGAGAGCTGCAGGCGGCGACCGTCGGCTCGCGCACGATGCGCATTGGTGGGCTCGTGCTCGCGC
>PLMM01000224.1 GCA_003142495.1 Gemmatimonadota bacterium
TCGCCAGCGATGCGGGCGGCGCGTTCGGAGTTGGTCGCGAGCTGCTCGCTCGTGCGCTCGACGTGCGAGATGATTGCGGCGACCGGCCCAGTCCGCGCCACGCGCCGCACGATCAATCGAAACCAGCGGGGCAACGTGGGCGTGAAGCAGGGATAGTCGAGCTCGAATCCCTCGAGACGGCCATTGAGCACTTGGCGGATGCCCACCGCCGCGTCCCTCGCGTCGCTCGAAAAATCACCAGTCGCGCCATCGCACACGGCGAGATAGTTCACTCCCACGCCGGTGCGGGCCGTGTCGGCGCCGCTCGCAAGCGCAAACTGCGTCCATGCGCGATTGACGGCGAGGATTTCTCCGTCGACGCTGAGAAGCGCGATGTTGTCCAGCAGCGCGTCGAGCAGATCGGGAAGCACGCCGCTCTGCGCTTCCCCAATGTGACGTAGATCTTCCTGTCGCTTGACGCGCACCAGGGCGCCGACGGCGGCACGAAGGTCGGTCGGTTCGAAGGGGCGCGTCAGATAGCCGTCGAGGCCGGCGTCGAGGGCGCGCGCGCGTGCTTCGCGCGAGGTTCGAGACGAGAGGTAGAGCACGGGCAGCGGCGTCGCTGCCGCATCCTTGAGGAGACGGCAGATCTCGAACGCCTTGATCTCGGCCAGCGAGACGTCGAGCACCACCGCATCGGGACGGGACAGGCGCGCGGCCTCGAGGGCGACCTTCACGCTCGCCACCTCAACCACGTCGAAATGCTCGCCGCGCAGCGTGCGCACGACGACGTCCGCCGCAGCGCCCGACTCGCTCACGACGAGCACGCGCCCGAGCGAGCTCGCACCAGGCTCCGAGCGATCGTACGACGACTTTGCAGGCACGCGCGTGTGTAACAACATAGGATCCGTGCCGTGAATGGCTCATTCCGCGCCCGGCCCAGGACGCAAATGCGTGCAGCGCTCACCGGCGACTCCCGTGAAATCGACGGTCGAATCGCACGCAGCGACGAGTGCTCGCACATGTCTCTCAATGAGCTGACGCGCCCTCTATGGAAAAAGACACCAGCGCTAGATTGGTTTTCGCTAACGTGGCGCCCGGGCGCGAACGATGTCAGTTTTTTGGAGCCGCGGAGCATCCGCAATGCGCGCTGTGGGAGCTGGGCAGGTGGCAGAGCGGTTGAATGCTCCGGTCTTGAAAACCGGTGGACCTTCACGGGTCCCGTGGGTTCGAATCCCACCCTGCCCGTCGCAACGTGCCACGTCGCGTCCGATGCAACGATCGACTTTCCGGAGCTGGAGGAGACGCAATGATCTCCGGGATTATCTCCGATCGATGCGCTCTATTTGGCTGCGTGCTCCTCACGCTCGCCCTCGCGTCGTCGCAGGCGCGCGCGCCATGGCAGCGTGCTGCGGGACACGGGAATCGGCTTGGCCTTCGGCGTCGGCGCGGCCATCCTGCTTACGAAAGCCAGTTGCGCGATCGACCACTCTTCGGGCGATGGTGGCGTTCCGTGTGAGATCGGCTATGTGGTGGCGGGAGTTCCGCTCGGTATTCTTGGCGCAGTCATCGGCGCACACATTGCCAAGAACCACAAGACCGAGCAGTGGGACCGCGTATTTGAGCGCGCGAGCGAGATGAGCCTTCTCGTAGGTCCGGCGCCGCATCGCGGCTTCGCGGTAGGGCTCTCGATTCCATTCGGAGACGGCGCCTCGCAGCGGTAGCCAGTGCTCTACTCACTCGGCGGCGGGCACTGCAGCCGCGGCTCGATCGTCGCTACGCTCGCTGAAGCAGTCGCGCGCGTGACCACAGTATCGCTCGCAGCGGCCCTCGAAAGATCGTACAGATACAGCCGCACGTACGTCGTCTTCCCGTTCGTATCCCTCCCGTATGCGACCATGCTGTCGCGCGCCGTGCCCATGGCGCCGAGATGCGCGAGCATCGTCTCGCGTTCGCCGAGTCGCGGAAGCTCGTGCGCGAACAACAGCCACACGCGCGCGCGGCCGCGAAATGCGTCGAGCTCGCGCAGATACGCGTTCGGATCTCCGCGGTGGCAGCCACCAAGAGTGGCGCGCGCGGGGAGCGCCTCGCGCGCATCATAAAACTCGTACGCCGGCACGGCCCCGTAGTACACATAGCTGGCGTCCGACGCGCGGCTCGCCCGCCGCAGATAGGCGATCGCGGGGGTGATCTCCTCCCGACGATACACCGGCGACGCCGTGTACAGCGCCTGCGCGGCGACGACGAGCACGAGAATCGTTACCACCGCGAGCACGATCGCCGCACCACCCTTCACGCGTACCATCGCCGCGATCTCCGTCGCACCGATCGCGGCGAGTAGGAGCAACGACGGGATCAGAAAGAGCGCGAGTCGCTCGGCCAGCGGATAGAGGTGCGCGACCGACGCGCCGAGCGCCACGAGCAGCGGCATCGCGAGCAGGAGCGAGGTGCGCCACTCGTGCTTCCACGTGGCGACGACTCCGCCGGCGGCGAGCAGCGCGCACGCGAGGCCGACGCTCGTCGGAATTCCGAGCTGCCCGCCCAGGAGAAGCGAGATACGCACGATCGGCCACGCGAGCGTTGAGGGATGGCGCAGCGAGAGGGGCCAGAAGCCGTCACTCCAGAAGGTGCGCATGAAGTGCTGCGACTCGGGCGTGAGGTGATTCATCGAGACGGCGGTCGCCGCGATTGCGCTCAGCGCCCACGCGACGATGATCCACGCGAGCGGGGCAATCGGCCGTCGACCGCGCGAGCCGCGCGCGCCGATCGTGCCGAGTGCGAGCGCACAACCGAGCCCGGTCACCACGAGCACCGCCGGCTGCGAGAGCCACACCGCAAGCGCGCCCGCGATCGCCGAACCCACGAGGTATCGCGTCGTCATGCGCTCGGTCGCTTCGCGATCGCTCAGCTCGAGCGCCACCAGCAGCAGCGCGAGTGAGATCGCAATGTCGCTCGAGTACTGCTTCGCCTCCGCCGCATAGAAGATGAGGAGGGGCGCGAGCGCGAGCGGCGCGAGCACGATCGGCACGCCCGCCTGCGGGAGCAGCCGCTTCGCTATGCGCCACACGAGCGCGAGCGCGAGCACCGAGCACCCGAGCGGATACGCGCGCAACGCGAGCTCATTCGCGCCGAAGATCGTCACCGCAAGCTTCTCGATCATCAGAAAGCCGACGGGCGCCGCCTGATTGTGCGCGAGCGGCGACACGAGGAGCTGCGCGAACGAGCGCCCGACGATGTTGTTCGCGACCGTCGCCTCGTCCGTCCACAGCGCACTTGCGCCGAGATACTGCCAGAGCCGGAGCGCGATCCCCGCCGCGAGAAGCGCGACGGAGAGCCACGTGAGTGCACGATCGTTCGAGCGGCTGCCGTCGTGTTGCTGGTACCGCATCGACTCTCCGTTGACTATACTTTACGGCCGGGCGTGAGTCCGGTTCCGGGAGTGGTGGCCGAGAGGCTGAAGGCGGCGGTTTGCTAA
>PLMM01000167.1 GCA_003142495.1 Gemmatimonadota bacterium
CGAAGGAGCTCGGCGTCGCCGAAGTGCTGGTGCACGTCGAGCCTGCGTGATGGGGTTGCAACGCATCGAGAGTCATCTAGCTTACTGCTGACTCCACCCAGCTGGCTCATGGCCCATCGTCCACGCTCACTACAGCACGAGTACGAGCTGTTCGTCGAGCGGGAAATCGAGAACTACAAGGAATCGGTGCCGCGCCGCATCATCCTGGGCATTGGGGATGAGGCCGTCGCGTCGCTCGAAGCGCGCGATCAGCTCTCACTGACAGAGCTGCTGCTGTGCGAAGAAGTCGACCGCATCATTCGCGCACGACTTCGCCTCGCGACGTTCGCCACGTGGCGCAAGCGCCGAGTGAAGGCGCTGGCGGAGTTCAAGAAGCCGGAGCGGTGGGGAATGCGCGCGGATTGTGCGATCGCGCGCACGGCAGCGGCGGCGCACGAGGGGCACGTGCTCGTCGCGGGCGCGCTCGAAGAGGGGCGCTCGCTTTATCTCGCCGCGAACGGCTGCGATGTGACGACGCTGGACCCCACCGAGGATGTGATCGAGCGCGTGATCGATGCGGCGGCGGGGGTCGGGCTCACGGGGCGGATTCGCGGCGTGGTGAGCGATCTGGCGGAGTGGGAGCCGGACTTTCCGATCAGTGCGGTGGTGTGCGCGGCGGCGGCGCTGATGGAGCTGACGCCGGCGCAGCGACAGAAGGCGCTCTCGATTCTCCAGGCCGCGACAAAGGATGGCGGGGTGCACGTGGTGGAGACGTACTCGGACGGCGTGAGGCTGGTTCCGCTGGAGGAGCTCGAGGCTTCCTACTATGGATGGCAGACTGTCGTGGAAGGATCGTCGAGCAACGAGACGTTCTTCGCCCGGAAGGCGGTCGCGTAGCGTTTTGACACGGATGACCGTCCTGGGGACGTGTCACTTCGAGTCGACGCAGGGGGTCAGGGAGTCGTCCAAAGTTGCAAGTTCAATAAAATCATTGACATACGATTCGGCATCAGTGGCCTGATGCGAAGGCATGGACGATGCTTTAGTAGCGTGCGGCCCCCGACCGTTACGGGGGCTTTTTCACACCCGCCCTACCAGAGGAACGTGCTCATGCCGAACACCACCCTGTCAGAAGTGACCGAGCCCGTGGGCATCGTGATCTCGCGCGGCAATCGCGAGGAGCCGACGCCATCCGTGTTCGCGTACGTCTGGGGTCCGGCGCCCGAGGGCGACGCCGAGCTCGCGCCGGTGCGTGCGCCGCGCGCTGCCTGATCGTCGGGGCGGAGGGTCTCCGAAGGAAAAACAACGCGCCGGCAGATGACTGCCGGCGCGTCGTGCATCTGCGATCATCGAGATCGAGGATGAAGAAAAGGCCGGCGATATCCGCCGGCCTCTCTTTCTACTATGCACAACGTCGAAGCACTACTTGCGCTTCTTGGCCGCCTTCTTCGTCGCCTTCTTCTTCGTGGCGGACTTGCGGCCAGACTTCTTCGTCGCGGACTTCTTTTTCTTGGTAGCCATTGTTCAGTCTCCATTGACCGGAGTGAAACAGCCCGCCCGATCCCCCGGTGGATCGGTGGGGCGATACGACGTCAAAAAAAATTCGTCGTATCTCTACACGGCCTCCGAGAGGCTCGTGAAGTTGAAGTCCTTCACCTTGATGGTCGGCATCACGATGTCGCCGCCCTGCTCCGTACCGGCGAGTCGTACTGATGGTCCGAGCATCTCGAGGTTATTCAGCATGAACAGCGGTGAGTCATTGAAGCGAAAGTTGCGAATTGCTTTCGTGACCTTGCCATTCTCAATCAGGAACGTACCATCGCGCGTGAGTCCCGTATAGAGGATCGTGCGAGGATCGACTTCCCTCAAGTACCAGAGTCTCGTCACCAACACGCCGCGCTCGGTGCTCTTGATCATGTCTTCGACAGACGTCGTACCGCCCATCATCTTGATCGACTGCGGCTGACCGGTTGCAACCTTGCCCTGCTTCTTCGCCCAGAACCGTGTGTAGAATAACTGCTTCAGCACACCATTCTCAATGAAGACCTGCCGATTCAGTGCGAGTCCATCTCCATCGAACGGCTGTGACATCAGCTGCGGATCCTGCGGATCGGCTACGATCGTCACTCGCTCATCGACGATCTTCTCCCCGACTTTGTTACCACCGCCGGTCTTCACGAACGGGCTGCGACCTTCATCTGCAGAGCGCGCATCGGAGTAATTCCCGATGAGCTGCACCAAATCTCCGACTGCCTGCGGCTCGAAAATCACCGTGTAGCGTCCCGGCTCGATCGCCACCGGCGTACGTGAGAGCTTCGCTTTTTCGATCGCGCGATCGCTCACGGCTTTGAAGTCGAGCTGCGACCAATCCGGGTGATCCGCCGCGGCCCACCCTGATCCGGTGCCGTCCGACGTGCGCACGGTAAGCTGATAATTCGCGCTCGTCGCCCGGTGATACGCGAACAATCCCTTGGTGTTGCCGAGTGCGACGGACGTCTCGCTGGTAATAATGAACCCGGCGGCCTGCAAATCGCCAGCGCTGCGTGCCGGCGCGAGCGCCGTGAGCGCCGCCTTCGCCCGATCTGCCGGCGTCAGCTTCGCCGTGGAATCGAAGTGCGCGCTCACCGGAACGTACGTCTGCATCGGCAGTGCGGGCATCGCTTCCGGATCATCCGGCGCGAGCTTCGCCAGCGCTTCCGACTCCGCCACCGCGCGTGCGAGCGACTCGTCGGTGAGATCGTTGGTGACGACCACCGCGTGCTTCGGGCCGTAGGAGCTTTGCACGGCGAGCTGCATGTCGGTGACGCTTCCCGACGTCGACATCTGATTCGCCGCGAAGCGCGTGTTGCCGGTGTGATTGCTGTTCAACTGCATCTCGACGTTTTCCGCCTTCGAGAGCTTCCGCACTCGCTCGAAGACCGCCTGTGCATCCTCGGCCGAAGCGATCCCGGCGTCGGGCGCCGCTTCCGGCGACAAAAGGCGATGGGGGCGGCTCATGCCTTTCTCCCGGTGTTGATGACGTTGATGTTGCGGAAGCGCGTGGGCACGCAGCCGTGGCTGACGGCGTTGATCTGTCCGGGCTGTCCCTTCCCGTCGAAGAAGCTTCCGCCGAGCTCGTAGCTCTTCTTACCACCGATCATGTCCATCGAGTTCCAGAAGTCGGGCGTGCGCATTTGGTATGCGACGTCCTTGAGCTGGCCGACGATTTTGCCGCCCTTGATCTCGTGGAACACCTGTCCGCCGAACTGCGCGTTGTAGCGCTGCTGATCGATCGAGAATGAGCCGTCGCCGATGATCGCTATTCCCCGGTCCGTCGCGGCAATGAGATCTTCGAACGACTGCTCTTTCTCGCCGGGGAGCAGCGATACGTTCGGCATGCGCTGGAACTGGACGTTGTCCCAGTTCTGCGCGTACGAGCAGCCGTGCGAGCGCG
>PLMM01000028.1 GCA_003142495.1 Gemmatimonadota bacterium
ACATCTTCGTCGACCTTGAAGTCGACCGGGTCGCCCTCGGTCGCGGTCTTGCTCGACACGAGCTGCAGATTGACGACGTTGAACTCGGTGCCGTCTGGAATGACCATGGAGTCGGCGCGAGCGGGAGCGACTACGTTCGCCGCGAGCGACGGTGACTGATTCGACACTGCCTGAGCTGAGAGCACACAGACACCAGCGACCGCTGCGAATGTAGCGTGGCGGATCGCATTCTTGATGTGGCGCATTTGCGTTTTACTCCACTGAGCGAGGGCGAGAGTCGCGCAACTCTATCGATTGTGCGAGGCGACTCTCGTTGCTTAGCAGACTCAGCGTTTGGGTCGCCGTCACGAGACGCGCGCGTTCAGTCGCGAGAGTTAGTTAGAACTCACTCATGCGGCGCGCTGTTCGTTGATTGGGAAGCAAATAGGCCCCGGCAGTAATGCGCCGAGGCCCGCTCGTGTGCGATCGTACTTGCTCCGCTCAGACTTTGCTTCGTGTCGCGAAACGCCACCACCACCTGCGCCGGCGCCGCCTTCACCGGCCGGATGAACGGCGGAAGTGTGCCGAAGGGCATGTCCGCCGCGAACGAAAGGCTGTGCGTGTGAAAGCGCGCGTCGTCGATGAACGGGCTGAATGCGAAACGGAGCGTGCTGTCGGTCGCGAGCGGCGGAACGTTGAACGTTGCCACAGTGGTCGTGCCGTCGCCGGTGACATTGAAGTGGTTGTCTGGGCTGATCACGCCGAGATTCGAGTGAACCTAGACGATGCCCGTGAACAGGTCGGTGGGGCCGCCCGTTATCACGTGTGTGTACGTCGCCGGCTGCCCTGACTGGATCGTGTCCGGGCCGGCGAGCGTGTACGTCCACGGTGCGACGCTGAGCGATACCGTGTTGGCGCCCGGCACCAACGTGAGGTTGTGCACTTCGCCGCCCGCGAGCGCGACGCGAATGCCATCGTGCAGCTCATGGAACGCGATGACCTCGATCGAGTAGCCCGTGCCGGCGGGAATCGTGATCGACACACGCGTGCTGTCGTTGCCGGTAGGGAGTAGGACGGGGGCGACGATGTCGTTGGCGTCGTTGAAGACCTTTACGAACGCGCTTTCTGGAATGCGCGAACTGGCACGTCGAGCGGAATCCAGCCCGGGCTACGTCACGCGAATCCTCGCGCTGCTCGAGAGTGAGGATGTACTCCCGCGCGATACGAAGGGAGCGATAACGAAGGTCAACTGGAGCGCGTTGCTTAAGCGCTGGGCGCAGGACTATGCGGTCGCGAGCACGAACCGCGCGTTCGCATACCTCGAGCCGCGAAGTACCGAGGCGTTTCTCGACCGGTTGCGTGACTACAAAACGAACTGGGCGTTGACCGGATCGCGGGCGGTCCCACGCGCCGCCTCCTCGGCGCCTGCTCGCACGATTTCATGCTACCTGGACAATCCGGAAAAGGCTGGAACCGGTCGCGAACCGTCGGAAGCTCAGGCACTCCTGTCGTAGATGGAGAACAACGAAGATGACTGGCGCGCCGGATCCACTCGGCTTGGACTCGATCGCGCGTGAGCGAGCAGTGTGCCCTCCATGCCGCTCTGTCGCTCACCTCATTGCGCCATCGATCGCGACCCCGGCCAACAACGCGCTCGTCCAGGGGCTGGAGCCTCGCACGCGATCACCCACTGCACGCGTCCGCATGATTCACCGGCGCCAGACTCTTCTCGACCACCGAATCGTCGCTGGTCATCGTCCAGAATCCGCCCACCGCTGGCGCCTCGATATCCCACGTCCATAGTAGCCAGCCCGAGAAGTTGTGCAGGCAGGAGCTGGCCTGCCACGCAGCGAGCGCCTGTGCCGCGATTGTCGCCGTCCCAAACGAATTCGTGTTCGCCCCGAATTCCCCCATGATCACCGGCTTCGCCGGATAGGCCTCGAGGCCGAAGTTCTCTGCGTACTGTTCCATCGTGAGCTCCTCGCCCGCGTACGCATGCAGGTCGACGAAATCGATCGTGGACTGTGCCATCGCGGGATACGGCTTGGTCAACCGAGGATCACCAACGCGAGTAGGATTCGGGCCCTGCGGTTGAAAGAATCCGACCGTCACCAGCGCGCTCGGGTCGAGCGCCACTATGCTGTCGCGCACGTGCGTGATCCAGTAGGTCAGATTCTCGTCCAGCATCGCCTGCCGCGACGTGGCGCTGGCCATGTCATACGACTGTCCGTTGCCGGTCGCGACGGTCCCCGACGTGAGCGACAGCGGCGGGTAATTGATGAGAAACGACTGCTCGTTGAAGAGCTCGTACGCGAAGATGGCTTCGAGTGGAGCACCCTGCGCCTTCAGTCCCGTGATGATGTCTCGCCACATCTTCGCGTGCGCGGTGAGACCTTGCCTCGTCAGCGTATTCATGTTGTCGGCGTCGAACATCGCGCAACAGGACTGGTACAGGATATCCTCGTAGCCGCCGAACTTCGGTAGTCCATCCGTCGTGAGCATCACGGCGATCCCGTGCGACTTCGCCCTCGTCAGGAAGTTCGCGAGGTTGGCCAGGTAGGCGACGGATAGTCCGCCGGATCGAACGCCCAGCGTGTTGACTTCGCAGCATCCATTCAGAAAGACGCGCACGACGTTGAAGCGATCTCTCGACATCTGCGCGAGCATCGCCTCCGCGGCCGCGGCGTCATAGAACCCGACGTTGAACG
>PLMM01000383.1 GCA_003142495.1 Gemmatimonadota bacterium
TCCCCTCGCGCAACGACTCCAGATTGTCCCGCAGCGTCCTCAGGTCGTGCACAGTCAGTTCTTCGGAATGCCGTCTGCGAACGAGATGAAGCCGCAATTGGGATCATTGCGCAACCGATACCAGATCGTGCGCGGGATGTGCGGCGCCGCAGCCTCATCGTAGAAGATGCTGTCGATCACGATCTTGGCGTAGATGAACGTGCGCGCCGCGACCGACTGCGTCGAACACTGCGACGACGTCGACTGCACGAGCAGCACACTTCCCGCCTGGATGAACACAGGAAGCGTGTCGTTGTACCCCGACGTCGGCGCCTGCGTGATCGCGTCGAACGGCGTCGTCGAGAGCTGGAGGCCGGCCGTGAGGATCGCGCCGATCGCGTGCGGCGGATAGGCGAACGCCGAGTCGTGGCGAATGTCGAAGACGACGTCGTAGTTCTCGCCTGGCGTCGCGATCACGGCGCGCGGAAAGGTGACGTTGATCGCCGTCGGGCCGCTCTCGGGCGCGCCCGTGAGCGCGTACACCGCCGCGGTATCGTCGATCGTAGCCAGCGTTGCCGTGGTCGCAAGCGGGTTTGCGCAGGCCGCGGCAGCCGCGCCGATGCCAGCCAGTAGCACCAAGAATCTGACCTTCATGTGCCTGCGCGCCGTTGAGGGGTAAATCGGGTGCCGGAAGAGAAAGGATAGGGCGCAGCCAACACGAGTTCAAGCCGTTATCCTCGCTTGACTTCGGAGTCGCGCGGCCAGTACTTTCGCACGACCCACCAGGAGCGTGCATGGCCACCATTCGAGATCTCGTGGGCGCTCTTCGCCAACGCGAAGGCGTCGATGCGGCTGTCGTGCTCGGTCGCGACGGACTTCTGATCGATAGTCAGACCACTGGCTCCGTAAACGCCGAAAGCGTGGCGGCGCTCGTCCCATCGATCGTGGCGGCGGCGGAGGAGTTCGGCGCCACCGATTCGCGCGGCGCGCTGACCACCGCCATCCTCGAGTATGAGCAGGGGATCGCGATCGTCGCCCTGCTCTCCACCGATGCGCTCCTGCTGGTGCTCGCGCAACCGTCCGCGAACGTCGGGCGCCTGCTGTTCGAGTTGCGCCGCAATCGCGAGAACATTTCGTCGCTGGTTTGAGCATGCTCGCGCAGCAACGGATTCACGTGCTGGTGGCGGACGACGAGCCGCACATCGGCCGCATCATCAAGATGAAGCTCGAGCAGGGCCCCTTCGACGTCACGCTCGTCTACGACGGCCGCGAGGCGCTCGAGGCGATGGAGAGCGATCCCGAGATCGCACTCGTGCTACTCGATGTGATGATGCCGTACATGAACGGCCTCGATGTGCTCGCGAAGCTGCGCCTCGATTCGCGGTGGCGCACCGTCCCGTGCATCGTACTCACCGCCGCCGGCCAGGAGGCGCATCACAAGCAGGCGATGGCCCTTGGCGCCTCCGAATTTCTGACGAAGCCGTTCAGCCCGAAGAAGCTGTACGCGCGAGCCGCGGAGCTGACCGGCGTGCCGAGTGAGGAGCTGGGAGCGACGGAGCGTTGAGTCGCTGGGCCGTAATTCTCGCCGGGGGCGTAGGGTCGCGCTTCTGGCCACTCAGCACGCCGAAGCGCCCGAAGCAGCTTCTCCCGCTCATCACCGACGCGCCGCTGCTCGCGGACACCGTCGCGCGTCTCGCCGCAATCGTGCCCGCAGTGCGCACGCTCGTGGTCACGAATACGTCGCTCGCGGCCGCCGTGCGCGCGCTGCTGCCGCAGCTCCCCGCAGAGAACATCATCGCGGAGCCGCGCGCGGCCGGCACGGCGCCGGCGCTTGCGTGGGCGGCAGTCACCGTCGCACGCCGTGGCCACGCCCAGGACGTGATGCTCTGCGTGCACGCGGATTGGGCGATCGGCGACGATGCCGAGTTCCGCGCGACGCTGGCGCGCGCGGCGGCGGTGGCCGAGCGTGAACAAAGTCTTGTGACGGTGGGGATCGTGCCGACGCGTCCCGACCCCGGCTTCGGCTACATCGAGCCGGGGGCGCCGCTCGACACGAGCAAGGCGGAAGGTGCGCGCCGCGTCGCGCGCTTTGCCGAGAAGCCCAATCGCGAGACTGCCGCGCGCATGGTGGCGGACGGCTTTCTCTGGAACTCTGGAATTTTTGTGTGGCGCGCGAGCGACTTTCTCGCCGAGGTGCGCGCGCACTCGCCGGAGGTGGCGCCATCGCTTCCGTTGGCCGAGGCGAACGACATCGCGGCGTTCTTCGCGCAGGTGAAGCCGATCTCCGTAGACGAGGGCGTGCTCGAGCGCAGCGCGCGCGTGCTGGTGCTCCCCGGCGACTTCGGTTGGGACGATGTCGGGACGTGGGCCGCGCTGCACCGGGTGCGCGCACGCGACGATGCGGGGAATGCGACCTTCGGCGACGTGCACAGCGTGCACGCCGCGAACAACGTGGTGCACGCGGACGCGGGCTCCGTGGTGCTCTACGGCGTGAGCGATCTCGTCGTCGTCACGCGCGACGGGCTCACGCTCGTCACGACGAAGGAGCGCGCGGCGGAGCTCAAGCTGCTGCTCGACGTGCTGCCGCCGCACGTGCGAGATCGCTCGTGACCGATCTCCATCTGTATGACGACGCGCTCGCGCGGAGCTTCGAGCCGTTCGCGCTGACCCGGCCGTTCGGCGAGATGCGCGCGGGGATCGCGCTCGGGCGCGCGCGATGGGAGCGCGCGCTCGATGCGAGGGCCACGGGCTTCGTTGGCGCGGAGCATCTGCGGGACTTCGACGAGGCGGGCGCGCCGCCGGCCGCTGGCGACATCCGCGCGGGCTCCATCGTCGCCAACAGCCGCTGCATCGTCCCTCTCGGCTGGAGTGCGCCGGATGCGGATGTGTGGACGTGCGACGGCACGATCGCGGCGGTGCGCGTCGCGAGCGCCATCGGCGTGCTGGAGCTGGCGGATGGATCGCGGCCGCTCGAGGCGCTGCGCGCTGCGGGCACGCGCGTCGTCGACATTCCGGGGCGATGGGTGAGCGCCGTGTGGGAGCTCGTAACGCAGCTCGTGACCCAGCTGCGCGAGGACATCGACGCGCTGGGGCCGCACCTCACGTGCGAGATCCCGGCGAACGCGATCGTGATCGGGAGCGATCGCGTGTGCGTGGAGCGCGGTGCAAACGTCGAGCCGCAGGTGGTGTTCGACGTGACGAACGGACCGATTCTCGTGCGGAGCGGCGCGAACGTGCGCGCGTTCACGCGACTCGTTGGCCCGTGTGCAGTGCTCGAGTACGCGAGCGTGCTCGGCGATCGCGTGCATGGATGCTCGATCGGCGAGTTCAGCGTGATTCGCGGCGAGATCTCCGAGACGATCGTGCTCGGACACGCGAACAAGGGGCACGATGGCTTCGTCGGCCATTCGTATCTCGGGCGATGGGTGAACCTCGGCGCGGGCACGATCACCAGCAACTTGAAAAATACGTACGGGCCGGTGCAGCTGTGGACGCCCGGCGGCATGCGCGATACGGGGGCGAGCAAGCTGGGCTCGATAATCGGCGATCATGCGAAAACCGGGATCGGCACGCGACTGACGACGGGCACCGTGGTGGGCGCGGGCGCGAATGTCTTCGGCTCGGAGATGCCGCCCAAGTACGTGCCACCGTTCTCGTGGGTCGATGGAAGCGAGATCACCGACTTCCGGTTGGCGAAGTTTCTCGAGATCGCGGCACGCGCGATGTCGCGCCGATCGATCGAGCTGAGCGAGCGTGGGCGGCGGCAGCTGAGCGCCGCGCACGCGAAGAGCCGGGGGGCGTAGCGTGCGGGTGTGGGTGCTCGGGAGCGGAAGCGCGGGAAACGCGGTGCTCGTCGAGAGCGGCGGCACGCGCATTCTCATCGACGCAGGCTTCCCTGTGCGCGAGCTCGCGAAGCGTCTCGGCGCGATCGGCGTGAGCGGCGAGTCGATCGAGAGTGCGATCGTGACGCACGAGCACACCGATCACGTGCGCGGCGTGTGCGCGGCGGCGAAGAAGTGGAAGTGGACGGTGTACGCGAGCACCGGGACGATCGCGGGCCATCCGCTACTCGAGGAAATCTGCGCGCGCCCGTTCGCGGCGGGCGCGACGCTCGAGCTCGGAGCGCTGAGCGTCGAGACCGTGCGCACGCCGCACGACGGCACCGAGCCGGTGGCCGTGGTCGCGACGGCGCGACTCACCGGCGCGCGCGCGGGAATTATTTACGATCTCGGGCACGTGCCCGCATCATATCGAAAGACGTTCGAGCGTCTCGATATTCTCGTGCTCGAGTCGAATCACGACGAGGGGATGCTGCGCGCGGGGCCGTATCCGCCGAGCGTGCAATCGCGGATCGGCGGGGCGTATGGGCATCTGAGCAATCGGCGCGCGGGCGCGTTTGCGCGCGAGAGCGTGCACGCGGGGCTCGCGCAGCTCGTGCTCGCGCACCTGAGCGAGCGGTGCAACCAGCCCGAGATCGCGCTCGGGTCGATGCGGGACGCGGTCGCGCGGACGAGCTTTCGGGGAGTGATGAGCGCCGCGTCGCAGAGCGCGGTGTGCGGACCATTCACCGCCGGGCGAAACACCCGCGCAGCGGTGGCCGCGAGTCAGCTGTCGCTCGAGCTCTAGCCCGCTGGACAAGCTTCCGCACCGTTTCTACCTTCAAAAAGACAATAGAGGAGCCCTTCGTCCGGTGTTTGGAAGGTGATTTCACGGGGCAAGGAGGAACAACCCCTCAACTGTGAGCACACACACCGGGCGAACGGCTCTTTCTATTTTTTGTCTTTTGACACGACGCGATTGCACTGTCGTGCGCACGGGTTCCGGGCCC
>PLMM01000019.1 GCA_003142495.1 Gemmatimonadota bacterium
CTTGCACGAGCTCCGTCCACACCACGGCTTTCATCCCGCCGCGATAGGTGTAGATGATGGTGAGGAGCCCGAGGATGAGCACCGCGATCGGCGTCACCATGGCGGGGTTTTTCACCGCGGGGCCAATAATCAGCGCAATCGGGATCGCCGTCGCGAACACGCGCACCGAGTCGGCGAGGGCGCGCGTGGCCATGAACACGATTGACGTGAATCGCCGCGTCGCCACGCCGAATCGTCGCTCGAGCAGCGCGTAGGCCGTGACGAGCTGCCCGTTGTAGTAGCGCGGCAGCAGCGTGTACGCGATCACCACGCGTCCGATCACGTAGCCCGCGACGATCTGCAGAAAGGCGAGATCGCCCGCGCGCGGCGCGCTGCCATAGCTCAGCCCCGGCGTGGAGATGAACGTGAGCGCGCTCGTCTCCGTCGCCACCACCGAGAAGAGCACCGCCCACCACGGTATCGACCGCTCGGCCACGAAATAATCGTTCGAGCTGCGCTGACGGCGCCCCACGTAGAGGCCGAGCGCGGTGGTGCCGCCGAGATAGGCGAGGAGCACCGCGAGGTCGAGCGCGCCGAAGGTGTGCACGCGCTACAGTCGAGATACGACAAGGCCCGCNNGCGCCGGCGTCCGTGCGTCAGCTGTTACGCGTTGAACGAGCTGCCGCAGCCGCAGCCACCCGTCGAATTCGGATTCGAGAAAGTGAAGCCGGAGCCCTGCATCGACGACACGTAGTCGATCGTCACGCCGTTGAGATACTGGGCGGAGAAGGGGTCGACGAACACCTTGAACCCTTCCTGCTCGACGATGAGATCGTCGTCGGCCGCCTTCTCTTCGATGAGAAGACCGTATTTGAAGCCGCTGCAGCCACCGGGCTGCACGCTCACACGAAGTCCGCCGCCTGTTTCGACGACGCCTTCCTGCTCCATGAATCGCTTGACTTCGACCGCTGCCGTAGGCGTTACGGACACGGTGACGGCGGGTTCCTGGGTGGTGGCCATGGCTACCTCAAAAAGGTGTGACGATGTGGAGCTGTAACTCAATGGAAAATATAGTGGCTAGCTACGCGGCCTTCAACGGTCTGGGGCGAAGCGGTCTCCCGTAAATGACCGGGCAATCCAGGCGAACGCAACGGCGGCGACGACCACGAGCACCGCACCCGCCATCCATTCGCCGAAAAGAATCTTGCCGATCCCGAACAACGTGGCATACACCGCGATCACGCCGGCGAGCCAATTCACCCACGCCAGGCGCCCACCCGGGATCTCCTCGCGGCCGTACCCGAGCTTGTTCGACACGCGCAGCCAGCCCGGACCGCCCGGCCGCACGCGTTTGTAGAACGCCTCGAGTACCGCTTCCGGTTCCGGCTTCGTCGCGAACGTGACGACGAGCCACACCACCGTGGTGATCGCAACGGTGATGATCATGACCCACGCATCCCCCTCCGGACCACCCGCCGACACGACTCTGGGTACGAAGACGGGGCCGAGCTTCCCGAGCACCGCGAATGAGACGACGAAGGATGTGATCATCGCGCTGATCTCGGACCACGCGTTGATACGCCACCAGTACCAGCGGAGGATGAGCACGAGTCCAGTGCCGGCGCCGAGCGCGAGCAGAAGGCGCCACGCGTTGCCCACGGAGTCGAGCTGCCACGTGACGACAAGCGACATCGCGAAGAGAAAGATCGTCGCCGTGCGCGAGACGTTCACGTAGTGCTTCTCGGTCTCGTTCTTTCGCAGAAAGCGCTTGTAGAAGTCGTTGACGAGGTACGATGCGCCCCAGTTGAGCTGCGTCCCCACCGTCGACATGTACGCGGCCGCGAAGCCCGCGAGCATGAAGCCGCGCCACGGCGTCGGCAGCAGGTCGACGAAGGCGTGCACGTATCCCGATTCCTTGTCCTGCAGATTCGGATAGAGGATGATCGTCGCGAGCCCGGTGATGATCCACGGCCACGGCCGCAGTGCGTAGTGCGCCACCTGGAAGAACAGCGTCGCGAGCACGCCATCGCGCTCGGTGCGCGCCGAGAAGATGCGTTGCGCGATGTAGCCACCGCCGCCTGGCTCTGCGCCGGGATACCACGCGGCCCACCACTGCATGAAGAAGAAGACGCCGAGCGCGGTGAGCGGCATCCACGGATAGGCGGAGAGATGTCCATTGTGCATCGAGACCGGGAGCACCGAGAGCCCCGCGGACTCGCTTCCGAAGTGCGCGGCGACGCCGGCCTTGAGCGCCGTCATGCCGCCAACGGCGCGCACCGAGAATACGGCGAGCACGATCACGGCGGTCATCTTGATCACGAACTGCACGAGGTCGGTCCAGAGCACCGCCCACAATCCCGCCGCCACGGCGTAGAACATCGTCACCACGAAACAGATGCCGACGGCCGCATAGGGATTTACGCCGAGCGAGATCGTGAGGATCTTGATCATCGCGCGCGTGACCCAGCCGAGGACGAGGAGGTTGATCGGGATGGCGAGGTAGAGGGCTCGGAAGCCACGCAGCACGGCGGCAGGCTTGCCGCTGTAGCGGATCTCGGCGAACTCCACATCCGTCATCACTCCGGCGCGCCGCCAGAGGCGCGCGAAGAAGAAGACGGTGAGCATCCCGCTCATCAGGAAATCCCACCAGAGCCAGTTGCCGGCGACGCCGTTCGCGACGACGAGTCCGGTGACGACGAGGGGGGTATCGGCGGCAAAAGTGGTTGCGACCATGGACGCGCCCGCGAGCCACCATGGAACGTCGCGGCCCGAGAGGAAGTACTCAGAGAGGCTCTCGCCGCCGCGCTTCGTGAAGTAGAAGCCGATGCCGGTGGAGAGTGTGAAGTACGCGGCGACGATCGCCCAGTCGATCGCGGTGAGCTTCATGCGGTGGCACCGCCGGCGCAGGAAATCGTTGTACGCATGCGGAGGGCGCGCGTGGTATCTTGTGGCGTCATCGGCTCAAATCGGAGAGGGTA
>PLMM01000058.1 GCA_003142495.1 Gemmatimonadota bacterium
ATCGTGCTGCGCGGCTCGGCGTTCATCTTCCGCACCTATGGCAGCGATCACGACGCGGTGCAGCAGTGGTGGGGGCGCGTCTTCGCGATCGCGAGCATCATCACGCCCGTGCTCCTCGGCGTGTGCGTCGGCGCCATCGCGACGGGCGGGCTCGGCATGACCTCGTTCAGTGGACCGTTCGTCGAGCACTTCGTGACGCCGTGGCTCACCGCGTTCGGCTTCGGCGTTGGGCTCATGGCACTCGCGCTCTTCTCCTTCCTCGCCGCGGTCTATCTCACCGTCGAGACGGAGGGTACGCCGCTGCAGGATGACTTTCGCGCGCGCGCGCTTTGGAGTGCGGCCGCGGTATTCGTGCTCACCTTCGGCGTGCTCGCGCTCTCGTGGAATGCGGCGCCGATGGTGCGCGCGGGGCTCATGGCGGAAAANNCGCGCGGGGCTCATGGCGGGATCATTTGCCTTACCGATTCACGTCGTCACCGGCATCGCGGCCGTCACCGCGATCGGCGCGCTCTGGACGCGGCGCTTTCGTCTCGCGCGCGCGGCCGCCGCGGCACAGGTGGCCTTCATTCTCTGGGGCTGGGCCGCGGCGCAGTATCCCTATCTGCTGCCGCCCTCACTCACTATCGAGGCCGCCGCCGCTCCCTCACGCACCCTCGTTCTCGTGCTCTGGGCACTCGCCGCCGGAGCGTGCGTGCTCTTCCCGTCGCTCTTCTATCTCTTCCGCATCTTCAAGATGCAGCGGAGCAGCTGAGCGCTCGCTACGGCTTCTTGGGCGGGATGGTCGTGCCGCTCTTGTCGTCGCTCAGCCGTTTGAGTCCCGCAATCGCGTCGTCGGCGTATCGCTTGAAGAACGGATCGCCGTGCTGCCACATGCCGGCGACGAAGGCGTAGCCATCGCGCGCTCGTGGCGTGTCGCCGAGCTTCTCGGCCACTCGCGCGCGCTCGAACTCGGCGAGTGTGCCAAGCGGCGAATTGAGAACCCCGACCTCGTCGAGCACCGCCGCCGCCTCGGCGTTCTTCCCCTGCGACGCAAGCAGCTGCGCCTGCGTGAGCCAGGACCAACCACAGCCGTGGCAGACGCTATCCGGTAGGGCGGCGAACTCCCTGAGCGCGCCCGCGGTGTCGTGTCGAGCGAGGGTGACGTATGCGTGCCCAATGCCGAGCGCGTGCCGGATCTGTCCCACCTCCATCGGAGGGTGGGGCAGCCGTGCGACCGAGTCGCCGATGTGCGCGATTCTTTGAAGGCTGATCGTGTCGCCTATCATTCCCCACAGGCTGATAATGCATGGGCCGCATGCGGCACCCGCTACAACATGCTTGAATAGCTCGCTGTCTGCGGCGGGGATCGGGGTTTCTCCCGCGATCATCGCGAGGGCGAGATGATCGTCGTTTCTGCTCGTAGCGAGCGCCTCGCGCGCATATCCGCGTTGCGAGAGTGCGGTCGCCAGGCGTCGCGCAAGGCGAGCCGAATCGGCGAAGCGCGGCGACGGACCGATGCTCCCCTCGCGCAGGATTCTCCCAATGCGCACGACGGTCTCGCCCGAGTCCGGCCACTCCATTAGCCCAACCGCGCCATGCTGCAACTGGTTGAACGAGGCCGTGTCGAGCATCCGCTGCGTTTCAGCCGTCTTCACGAGCGCGGAATCCGTCAGGCGCCAGGCGAGCTTCATTCCCTCGGCATCCACGTCGGTGGGATTCTGCGCGAGATACCCAGCGAGGTAGCGACGCCCGTTCGCCGTCCCGTAACGGAACGCCATCTCGATCGCGTGGATGTACGCCGGAGTGAATGCCGAGTCGAGCGCGATCGCCCGATCGAACGATTTGACCACCTGCGATTCCGGAACACCAACCTGCTCGCCCCATCCCCAGTGATACTGCGCGTCGCCCAGCGCGAACCACATTTCTGGATCGTTGGGATACCGTCGCACTCCCTCGTGCAGCGTCGCGAACATCGATTTCAACACGCCAAGCGGCGGAGCGTCGAACGACTGTCCCAGCACGGCGAAATCGCCGCTCGCGACTACGAGCATACTGTCGCGCGGCGACAGTCCGCGATTGTATTTCGCTGCGCGCGTGAGATTCCTGACCGCCATCGAATCCGCCGTACCACCCACCCATCCGTGTGTCAATCCATCCAGCATGAGTGCCACGCTGAACGTGGAATCGGCCTCGATCGCGCGATCGAAGTAGACGAGCGCCGAGTCCCATGCGCTCCTGCGGAGGAACTGCTGCCCCTGAAGAAACGCCTTGAGCGCGGTGAGCGACGTCGTGCCAACCGATGACATCTGCGCGCCGCCGAGCGCGCGCGTCTTTCCGAGCTCGCGCAGCAGGCCGATCGTGAGCGAGTCGGAGAGCCGATCCATTCGCGAGAGAGCGTCGCGCCGCTCGACTTCGCCGAGCACGCGTCCCGAGATCACGTCGACGACGGAGGCGGAGGCGCGCACCGAGTCGCCGCCGGAGCGAATCAGGCTGCCGAACACCGCGAGTCGCGCGCCGGTCGCTTTGCCGAGCAGCGATGCCGACTCCTTGTCCGCGCGCCCGGCCCAGCGCCGCACGACGAGCGTCGGCGATACCGTGCGCAACGGGCCGGCGCCGTCGAGGTTGCGCGAGAGCACGTCCACCATTCCTTCGTGCCAGAGCTTGAGATCCGCGTCGACGACTTCGAATGGCGCAACCGCCACGAGATTCTGATCGAGCACCCCTGTGTGCCCTCGACGGGCGACGACGATCCCGACGACGACGAGCATCGCGACCACCGCGGCCGCGATCGTGACGAGCGGCCCGCGCGAGCTTCGTGCGCCGGCGGGCGCCGCCTCCAGCGCATCGCGAAATTCCTCGGCCGTGCGAAAGCGCTCGTCCGGCAGCTTGGCGAGCGCGCGCGCAATGGCGGCGTTGACGGCCGGTGGCGTGTCTGCGCGGAGCTTCGTCACCGGCGGCGCGGGCTGCGTGAGATGCGCGACGATCATGCTCTGCACCGAGCTCGATTCGCCGAAGGGGTGCTGCCCCGCGAGCATCTCGAAGCCGACGATGCCGAGCGCGTAGATGTCCGCGCGCGCATCGACGTTGCTTTCGCCGGCCGCCTGCTCCGGCGACATGTA
>PLMM01000382.1 GCA_003142495.1 Gemmatimonadota bacterium
GGGCTTGAGATCGCGATGCACGACGCCGAGCGCGTGCGCGAAGGCGAGCGCGTCGACGACCTCGCGAAGCACGCGCACCACATCGTCGACGGGGAGCGCGCCGTGCAGCGTGAGCCGCTGGCGAAGCGATTCGCCGGCGACGAATGGCGTGACGTAGTAGAGCAGTCCGTCGCGCGCCGCGGCGGTGAGCACGGGGAGGATGTGCGCGTGCTGCAGCTTGGCGGTGACGAGCATCTCGCGCTGAAAGCGCTGCGCGCTGGCCTCGCTCGCGAGCTCCGGCAGCACCTTCACCACCACTCGGCGATCGAGCGAACGCTCGGCCGCGAGAAATAGCCGGCTCATTCCCCCAGGTGCGAGCTCGCGCTCGATCTGGAAGGCGTCACCGAGTGTTACCTGGACTCGATCTCGAAATTCGGTGGACACGGGCGCCCGGCGACTGGATAGATCCTTGAACGGCGATGCAGTTGGCATCTAAAACAAAGGGAGAAAGGGGCTGAGTGCTAGCTCCGCGGCGGCGAAGAGCCCGTTGCGGAATCGGTGTGACATGGTTGTGGCTCACGTTTGGTTGATCGTAATCGACGGGAGGAACCGGACATATCCCGGTTAAGGGCTCGTAAATCGAGTCGGCTGATGCGAACGTGCTGCTCGAGCTGCGAGCGGCACTTTTCCTGGGGTCGGGACGGAGCTCCGCAAAAGGTTACTTGTCGATAGTGATCGTCGCCCGGCGAGTGGGCTCACCGCTAGGTGAGCCAGACCGTATCATGGTGATCTATGACCCAGCCCAATCGCGGAGTTATCGTCGCTGGCATCGTGGTCGGTGTGCTGCTGGTCGCGGCGGTGGTGGCGCCCATCGTCGTTGCGATCAGGCTGGATAGTCTCGGCTACAATCCATTCTTCATGATTCTATCACCACACAATGCCTACGTCGTCGCACGCGGACGGCGAGATATTGAGTGGCGCGGCCTGCGAATTCGCGTAGGAGCGAAGTTCGTGATTGAAGACGACGGCGCGGTAATTCGGGTGCGCCGATTGCTCCCGTCCTCGCTGCTGTTCTTCGAACCCGCCCTCTCCTTTCACACTACCGACGACAGCGCTTCGCGCCACTTCGGCGGCGTGCGGCAGCGATGCGCAGCGGCGGCAGACAGCTGCACGGTCCATGAAATTGTTGTGCACGCCGGCAAGGTCATCTGTTTGCAGCGGCGCAGCACGCGCCATCCGGGGCAATTCGAGTTTTGGCAGTGCAGAATGCCGAGCGGGATCGAGATGGTTCAGTTCGGAACGCCGGCACAATGCGTCGAGCAGAATCAGATCGCGCTCGCGGCGTTCTCGAGCGGAGACGCATCCCCGATCAACCCGTAGAGCTCCACGGCTCATCCGCCACGATCGCGCGCAGATCGTCCGCGCTCAACCGCTCCGGCTCCTCCGCATCTCCCGCGCGATCGAGCACGCCGCGCACAACCTCTTCCACCGTCACCGTCGGCGCGTCCGCTTCCTCGGTGATGTCCATCTCNNGCAGCGCGACCACCGCGATCGCGCTCTCGTTCCCGCCCTGACGAATCGACGCGAACAGATGCAGCTCCTCGATTCGATCCACCGGCAGCTGCTCGGCGATCTCTCGCAAGAATCTTTCGCGCCCCTCCGCGACGATCTTCTTCATCGCGCGCTCACTTCGTCGCCGCCGCTGCGCCACTCGCGCGCCGCGACTCCGCGCCGCGCGCATCGAGCTCGCGCTCCACGTAGAGCTTGAGGATGTGCATGAAGTCCTGCGCGTTCGTGACGACGCCGAACGCCTGATGCGTGCCGCGATCCTTCAGCTTGCTCACCACGAACTCCGACGAGTCGACGCAGATCGTCGGCAGCTCGCGCAGCGTGCCGTCCGGCTCCGTCACGAATGCCGGGAGCATGTTCCCCGTTGCGATCGCGTGCAGCGCCGTCGCGACCAGGATCGCCATCGTCGCCTTGATCGTGTGCGCCTTCATCGCGTCCTGCGCTTCCGTCATGTCGTTCAGCACACCGGGCAGGGGCCCGTCGTCCCTGATCGAGCCCGTGAGCACGTACGGCACCTTGTTCACGACGCATGCGTGCATGATCCCATCAGTGATCGTGCCATTCGCCACTGCGGCTTCGATCGAGCCCGCCGCGCGCACGCGATTGATCGCGCGCATGTGCAGCCCGTGCCCGCCCTGCGTCGAGCCGCCCTGCGAGTTCATCCCGAGCGTCGTATTGAAAATCGACGTCTCGATGTCGTGCACCGCCACCGCATTCCCCGCGAGCAGCGCGCCAACGAAGCCATTCTGGATGAACCACGTCATGTCCGCGCGCGCGCGCGAGTGCACGAGCGCAGGGCCTGTCACCCAGATCGGATATCCCTTGCGATCGCGCTCCTCGATCAGCAGGTGCGCCATCAACGCATAGTCGATGGGCTTCTCGCGCGAGACCTCGCTCGACATGAACTTGAACTCGCCCTCCTCGCCGCCGCCCAGGAACGCCTGCGTGTGCACGAGAATCCCCTCGCTGCCATCTTCGGCTCCACCGACGGCTATCAACTCGTCCTTGCGCACGCGGCGCATCTCGCGAATCCACAGCTTGCCGTCCTTCGCGAGCATCAGTGCGCCGTCCATTCGCGGCTCGCGCGGCATCTGCCACTCGCCCTTGATGCGGACGTAGGTGGGGAGATTCGTCGTCGAAAAGAAGCCTTCGGGGAGCACACCGTCGGCGGGCGCGGGCACGAAGCGCGCGTCAGGGGCGCCAGCGAACTTGGGCGCCGTCAGGTCTGGATGAAGAAATGTGGGCACGACTAAAGCTAGCCTGGGGCTACCGGCCGCGGCAGGTCAAAGCAGCGACACTGGATCGCGATCGAAGGCCACGCGCAGCGAGTGCGACGCCGGCACCTGAAAGCGCTCGACGAAGTAGCGCCCCACATTCGACAGCGCGCTCGCCTTCTGGCTCTTGAGCAGCAGATGCCAGCGCCACCGCTTCTTGATTCTGTCCACGGGGCACGGAGCCGGACCCACGACCGTCACCTCCGTGATCGACTGCGACGCCAAGAGCGCCCGCACCCACTCCGCCGCATCCAGCGCGAGCTTCGCGGTCGCATTCTCATTCAGCCCACTGAAGATCACGTTCGCCAGCCGAATCGCCGGCGGATACGGCGGATCGCGCCGCGCAGGCGACTCCTGGCGCACGAACGCCAGATAATCGTGCGTCACTGCGCACTGCACCGCGTGATGCGTCGGCACGCGCGTCTGGATGATCACCTCGCCGCCCTTCGGCCCACGCCCCGCCCGCCCCGCAACCTGGCTCAGTAGCTGAAAGCTCCGCTCACTCGCGCGAAAGTCCGGGAGATTGATCCCGACGTCCGCGTCGATCACACCAACCAGCGTGACATTCGGAAAGTCGAGTCCCTTCGCGATCATCTGCGTGCCGAGCAGAATCTCGACCTCGCCTCGCCCCACGCGATCCAGGATCTCGGCGTGCGCCCACTTTCCACTCGTCGTATCCACATCCATTCGCGCGATGCGCGCATACGGATATCGCTCGGCGATCAGCCGCTCGACCTGCTGCGTGCCGAGCCCGCGCTGTTTTACGGTCGAGCCGCCGCACTTCCGGCAGTTGGCCTCGGGGAGCTCCTCGTGCAGGCAGTAGTGACAGATCAGCCGCTCGGGGCTGCGATGATAGGTGAGCGTGATGCTGCAATTCGGGCAGCTGCGCACCGTGCCGCACGCGTCGCACTGGAGAAAAGACGCGTAGCCGCGACGATTGAGCAGCAGGATGCTCTGCTCGCCCTTTTGCAGCCGTTCACCCAACGCGGCCTCGAGTGGCTCACTGAACACGTAGTTGAAGGGCACGCGCGAAGGATCGACCGGCTTGCCAGCGACAGGACGCTGGCTGTGTCGCAGATCGACCACCTCGACATTCGGCAATCGCGCCGCGCCCACGCGCTCGGGGAGCGAGAGCAGCGTGTACTTCCCCTGCGCCGCATTTTCCCAGCTCTCGAGGCTCGGCGTCGCGCTCCCGAGCACCACCACCGCACCCTCCGCGCGCGCGCGCACCATCGCCACCTCGCGCGCGTGATAGCGCGGCGTCTCGCCGTTCTTGTAGCTCCCCTCGTGCTCCTCGTCGACGACGATCGCACCGAGATTCGCGAGCGGCGCGAAGATGGCCGAGCGCGCGCCGACGGCTATGCGCTTCTCACCGCGGCGAAGCGCGAGATACGCGTCGTAGCGCTCGCCGTCGCTCAGCGCGGAGTGGAGCACCGCAACCTCGTCGCCGAACACGGCGCGAAAGCGATCGACCGTCTGCGGCGTGAGCGCGATCTCGGGAACGAGCACGATCGCGCTCTGCCCGCGCTTCATCACGATCTCGCGCAGCAGCTCGATGTAGACGAGCGTCTTCCCGCTGCCGGTCACGCCGTGGAGGAGAAACACATCGCCGCCCTTCCCCTCTACCAGCTTCTGAATCGCGTCGCTCTGCGCGGCCGATGGCTCGTGCGGCGTCGCCGCGATACGCGCGCGGGACTGGAACGGGTCGCGCGCGACGACACTCGTCTCGATGGCGATCAGGCCACGCGTCTCGAGCGCGCGCACGAGATCAGCGCCGAAGCCGAGCTGCGTGGTGAGATGCGGCACCTCGCCGCGTCCGCCCATCTGCTCGAGCACCTCGTACAGTGCGCGCTGCCTCGGCGCGCGCTTGAACATCGCTTCCCGCTCCAGCAGCGTCGGCAGCTCCTGCACGATCGCTGCAACGCGCAGCGTCTTCGTTGACGGCGTCGGCGCGCGCGCGCCCGTGAGCAGCACCGGCAGCACGCTCCGCAGCACGATGCCCAGCGGCACCACGTAGTACTCGGCCATCCACCGGCAGATCGACAGCATCGCCTCGGAAAGCACGGGTTCGGCGTCTGGCGCCTCGATGATCGCGCGCGGGCGCGCGATCCCCGCGCCATCGGTTGGCCCAAGCGAGATCCCGATCGCGCGCTTGTTGCGCACGGGTACGAGCACGCGCGACCCCGCGGGAGGAAGCGGCCCGTCGCCTACCGAGTACGTGAATGTCTGGAACAGCGGCAGCGGAAGGGCGACCTCGATGAACCGAGGGGCGCTCATGCCTTCGTAACGCCCAGCCCCGGCCCGGAGGGAATGCTGAACACGCCGCCATGAATCGTGGCGCCGGTGTACGGGTCCGCCGCGAGCAGCGCGGCGCCATCGAGATCAGCGTAGTCGAGCAGCGGCGCGAGGTGCGCGGCGGTCGTGATGCCGACACTCGTCTCGATCATGCATCCCATCATCACGCTCATGTCGTGCGCGCGCGCGACCGCGATCATCTTGAGCGCCTCGCGCGGGCCGCCGCACTTCGCGAGCTTGATGTTGATCCCATCGACGACGCCCGCGAGCTTCGGAATGTCGCTCGCGACGACGCACGACTCGTCCGCGATGATCGGGAGCGGCGAACGGTCGCGCACGTAGCGCAGCCCCTCGACGTTCTCCGGCGGCAGCGGCTGCTCGACGAACTCCACCTCGTACTCGGCGAGCAGCGCGATCATGTCGAGCGCCTGCTTCGGCGTCCACCCCGCGTTCGCGTCGACGCGAATGACCTTGTCCGGTGCCTCCTCGCGGATGACGCGGATGATCTCCTCATCGTTCGGCGTCCCGAGCTTCACCTTGAGCAGCGGATACTCGGCCGCCTCCTGCACCTTCGTGCGCAGCTCCGCCTCGGGCGCGACGCCGATCGTGAAGCTCGTGAGCGGCGCGGTGGCGGGGTCGAGCCCCCAGAGCTTGTAGAGCGGAACGCCGAGCCGCTTGCCCATGAGATCGTAGAGCGCGGACATCACCGCGCTCTTCGCCGAGCCGTTGCCGCGCCACATCTTCCCCATCTCGAGCTCGATGGCGTCGAGCGACCACGCGTCGGCCTTCTCGAGGATCGCCTGGAACTGGTTGAGCACGACGGCGGTCGAGTCGGGGTTCTCACCGTAGTAGCGGCTCGGATTCCCCTCGCCCACACCGAACGCGCCGTCCTTGTCCGTGATCTTGACGAGGTTGACGCGATGAT
>PLMM01000082.1 GCA_003142495.1 Gemmatimonadota bacterium
CGGTGGGCGGACAGGTGCGCATGGCCGGCGGCACCGTCGATGGCGAGACGCGCTCGATCAGCGCCTTCAGTGTCGGCCCGATCGCCGGCGCACAGCTCACGCCGCAGCAGGCGCTCAAACGCTCGCTCTCGCTCGCCGTCGCCTGCTATCTGATTCTCGTCACGATGGCGCTCGCGGTCGCAATCGGCGCCCGCGCTCATCTCGAGACGATCGCCGCGACCATTCGCACGGACTTCTCGCGCGCTTTCCTTTTCGGTCTCCTCGGCGAAGTCGCCGTGATGCCGCTCTTCCTGCTCTCGATGGTCGCGCTCGCGATCACGCTCGTCGGCATCCTGCTCATCCCCTTCGCCGCCGTCGCATACGCACTCGGCGCGCTCGGCGCCGTGGCGCTGGGCTTTCTCGCGATGTCGCTGCTCGTCGGTGACGCAACGATGCGCGGCGAGAGCTACGTGCGCGATCCGCGACCCGTCGTGAGCCACCTGATCGCGGGCCTGTCGATCTTTCTCGTGCTCTGGCTGCTCGCGGGCGGCGCCTCGTTCATGGGGCTCGCGGGGAGCGTGCTGCGCCTGCTCGCCTTCCTCTGCACGTGGATCGCCTGCACCGTCGGACTCGGCGCGACGATCATTACGCGCGCCGGAACGCGCTCGCCAGTGAGCATGCCGCAGGTGCCGGCGCCGCCCGTGGAAGCGTACGCGTGGCAGACGCCCACGCCCGTATCAGGCGTCGCGGCCGCGCGCCGGCCGACGCGGGCACCGAGGGCGAGCGAGCAATGAAGACTCTACTGCTTGCGCTGGTGTCGCTCTTTGCGATCGGCGCCCCTGGTGACGCGAGCAGCTGGCGCTCGCTCGCCGCGAGCCGTCCGCTCGGCACCGCCGACAGCCTGCACGTGCGCCTGCGCTACGACGCGGGCACGCTCACGCTCGGCGCCGCGGCGGCGCCGCTGCTGTACGACGCCAAGGCGCGCTTCGATGCGAACGAGCAGCGGCTGTCGCGCAGCTACGACGCGGTGTCGCACACGCTCAGGATCGGTCTCGATAGCTCGACGATGCAAGCCGCCGCGCGCCATTCGAACAGGAAGCGCTCAAACGAGGGTCGTCTCGATCTCTCGCTCGCCGCGGGAATTCCGGTGGACCTCGATCTCGATCTCGGCACCACGCGCGCAATACTCAACCTGAGCTCACTCTGGGTGGACGCGCTGCGCGTTTCTTCGGGCGCAACCGAGACCGAGCTCACCTTCGGCAACGCGAATCCGAAGCCGATGCGCGATCTCTTCGTCGATGCGGGCGTCGGGAGCATCTCGATTCACGGTTTGGGAAACGCTCGTGCGCAGCGCGCAACGATCGCGAGCACCGTGGGCGCCGTCGATCTCGACCTGGCCGGCGAGTGGACCGGCGACATGCCGCTCACCCTTCGCGTCGCGCTCGGGAGTGCCACGCTTCGCGTTCCGCGCGACGTCGGCGTCTCGCTGCACCTCGCGCACCGCCTCGCCAACGTCGACTCCGAGGGCTTCACGGAGCGCGACGGGATCATGTACAGCGCCGGCTACGCGCAGGCGAAGCGTCACGCGATTATCGATGGTAGCGCCACACTGGCCAACGTCGATATAGTCTGGATGAACTGAGCGGCCAACTTCTTGCCTTGCCCTCGGTGTCCCGAACCATCAGAGGGCTGCAATGCGCTGGACACCCGGTAACGAGAGCTCCGACATCGAGGATCGCCGCGGAGACAGCGGCGGCGGTGGCATTGGCGGTATCCATCTCGGCATCGGCGGCACAGTTATCGTGCTCGTTCTGAGCCTGATCTTTCATCGCGATCTCTTCACTCTCCTTGGCGATGGCGGCGGCGCGCCCACGACCACCGCTTCCGGAGACGCGTCCGCACCGCCAGGGAGCGAGACGCCGGAGGAGCACAAGGAAGTGCAGTTCGTCTCCTTCGTGCTCGATGACGCACAGCAGACGTGGACGGCGATCCTCCCGAAAGAGGGGCTTACCTATCACGACGCGAAGCTCGTCCTCTTTCGCGACGGCGTACAGTCGGGGTGTGGCCAGGCCGAGACGGCGATGGGGCCGTTTTACTGTCCGCTCGACGAGAAGGTCTACATCGACCTCGGCTTCTACGATGAGCTGCGCGACAAGTTCGGCGCGCCGGGACAGTTTGCGCAGGCGTACGTGCTCGCGCACGAGCTCGGGCATCACGTGCAGCACATCGAGGGGATCGACGAGCAGATGCGGCGAACGGAGAAGCAGCATCCGGATCAGGCGAACGCGCTGTCGGTGAAGCTCGAGTTGCAGGCGGACTGCTACGCCGGCGTGTGGGGACATTCCACGCAGCAGCGCAACCTGCTCGATCCCGGCGACATTCAGTCCGGGCTTCAGGCTGCCGCATCGGTTGGCGATGACCGGCTGCAGAAGATGAGCACCGGGCACGTGTCGCCCGAGTCGTTCACGCACGGCACCTCGGCGCAGCGTGAGTCGTGGTTCAAGCGCGGCTTCGACAGCGGCGATCCGAAGGACTGCGACACCTTCTCGTCGAACGCGGCGTAGACAGCCGCGGCACGACGCCTTGGCGGCGCCGGGCGCGTGGTGACGTCGGCGAATCCCGAGCGCTCGTCGATGGACACGCCGCTCAACCTGGCGACGTCACCCACTCAACTCGCTTCCATCGTCCCCACTTCCACAGCGCCATCATCGCCACACCACGACCCAGAGCGGTGATCGAGATCGTCCACCAGATTCCGGTCGTTCCCCAGCGCGTGGCGGCCCACGCCGCGAGTGGAATGCGGAGCGCCGTGAGCGCCGTCGACGTGATCATCGGCGGCAGCGTGTCGCCCGCGCCGCCGAGCGCGCCCTCGAGCACGAGCTCCGCGCCGGCGAACAGCGTCGAGATCGCGCCGATCCGTAGGTAGCGCGCACTCTCGGCGATCACCGCCGGATCGTTCGTGAACACCGATGCGAATGTCGTCGCGAGCGAGTACTCCGCGATCGCCGCGATGAGCCCGAGCGTCATCGCGAAGCCCGTCGCGATCCACGCCGCGCGCTCGGCGCGATCCACCTGCTTCGCACCGAGATTTTGCCCGACGATCGCCGCGGCCGCCGCGCCGAAGCCGATCCCGATCATGTACGACCAGCTTTCCACGCGATGGCCGACGCCGAGCGCCGCGAGCGCGGGCGTGCCGAACTTGGTCGTCGTGCGCGTGAGGAAGACGTAGATGTTGCTGAAGACGACACCGGTGACGGCCGTCGGCAACCCGACGCGTACGATCGCGCGAATCGTCGACATCGCGGGGACGCCGAAGGTGACCATGCGGCGCTTCACCAGGATCACCATGCCGATGAGGAAGGCGACAGAGCGTGTGAAGATCGTCGCCATCGCGGCGCCGGCGATACCGAGCCTGGGCGCGGGGCCGAGGCCGAGGATGAGCACCGGGTCGAGCGCGAGCGCGGCGATCACGCAGCCGAGCAGGAGAAAGAACGGCGTGCGCGTGTCACCCGCTGCGCGGAAGGCCGCATCGATTGCGAAAAAGCCGAAGATGAGCGGTGCGCCGAACAGGTAGGTGCCGAGGTAGCTCTTGCCGAGCGCGGTGACATCGGGCGGCGTGTGCATGATGCCGAAGAGCGCATCGAGCTGCGAGATGCCGATCGCGCCGAGGACGACGGCGATCGCGATCGAGAGAAAGAGCGCGTCGTTCACGGCGCGCGCGGCTGCGTCGTGCAGCCGCTCGCCGTGACTGCGCGCCGCGACGGCCGTGAGTCCGACGCTCACCATCTCGGCGCACGAGATGAGCATCCACACCCAGAAGATCGACGTGGAGACGGCGGCGAGCCCCTGCGGGCCGATGCGTGTGCCCACCCAGAATGCGTCAACGGTGGCGAAGAGCGTCATGAGTAGCGTCGATGCGACGGCGGGGAGCGCGACGGCGGCGACGGTGCGCGTGAGCGAGCCGCTCACGAGCGAGGTCACCGAGCGATACTCGCCGGTGATCGCGGTGGCGAGGCCGTCGCGAGGGTCCATCGGCAACGCGGCCGCCGGGTTGTTCTCCGGCGACCGCGTTTCGACGAGCGTGGGAGGCAGTGCCGAATTGCTCACGTCTTGATTGCCTCTGCCGCTTCGATGATGCGCGTCGCGATGGTACTCAGCACCTTCGCCGCCGGCGATTCCGGATGCGCGACGATTATCGGGCTGCCGCTGTCGCCGCCCTCGCGCACGCCAGACTCGAGCGGAATCTCGCCGAGCAGCGGCACGTGCAGCTCGTCGGCGAGCGCGCGGCCCCCGCCGCTGCCGAACAGCGGCGTCGGCTTGCCGCAGTGCGCGCAAAGCAGATAGCTCATGTTCTCGACAATGCCGAGCACGGGCACATTGACGCGCTCGAACATCTTGGCGCCGCGGAGCGCGTCGCCGGTGGAGACGGGCTGCGGCGTCGTCACGATCACCGCGCCGTGCACGTGCGTCGCCTGCACGAGCGAGAGCTGCGCATCGCCGGTGCCTGGCGGCATGTCGACGAGGAGATAGTCGAGCGTGCCCCAGTCGACGTCGCGCAGAAACTGCGTGACGATCTTCATCACGATCGGGCCGCGCCAGATTGCGGGCTGATCGCGCTCGATGAGGAAGCCGAGGCTCATCAGTTTCACGCCGTGCGCGTTGAGCGTCTGAATGCGATCGCCGACGACGGGCGGCGGCGAGTTGACGCCCATCATCATCGGGATGTTCGGGCCGTAGACATCGGCGTCCATCAGCCCGACGCGAAGTCCCTGCTGCGCGAGCGCGACCGCGATGTTCACGGAGACCGTCGACTTGCCGACGCCGCCCTTGCCGCTCGAGATCGCGATGATGCGTCCGAGATTCGGATACGTCACCGGAGTCGGCGCGGGGGGAACCGCCTTCGTCTTCGGCTCCTGCCCCATCACGGGGAGCGAGCGTCCCTTGGGCGGACTAAACGCCGGCGGACCGGATGCCGGCGGCGGAGACGGCGGAGCGCCGCGCGACACCGGAGGCACCGCCGAGTTGGCGGACGACTGCGATGGATCGCGAACATCCACTCGCACATCCGACACGCCGTCAACGCGCTCGGCTGCCTGCCGCACCTCGCGCACGAGCGACGCCGGATCCTGCGCATCGAGAAGGATCGTGAAGCGCACGCGCCCCTCGACCGATACCGCGACGTCGCGGATCATGCCGGAGCGGATGACGTCTTCGCTGGTGCGGGGGTTCACCACACTTTGCAACGCGTGCGCGATGCGGGTCTGCATTGTCTCCGTCATGCGCGGCTCAGCGCGCGACGAAGCGAATGGAGCGAATCTCGGAAACTTGCTGGCGCAGATGCGCCTCGATTCCAACCGTGAGCATTTCGGCCGAGAGATCGCAATCGGGGCAGTCGCCGGTGCACTTGATCACGGCGACGCCGCTCTCCGCGTCGAACTCGACGAGCGCGATATCCATGGTCTCGATTCTGAGCAGCGGACGCATCCCTTCGAGCGCGGTGCGAATGCTGTCGTCGACGTCCATTGGTGCGCGCTGCTTGAAGAGTGCCATGCGATAAAGCTAGCGGATCACTTGGGGGTCAGGAATGCTCGCGCCGCTGCGATGACGCTGTCGCGCACCTCGGCCAGCGTGCCCGCGATCAGCGCGCCGGATGCCTTGGCGTGCCCGCCGCCGCCGAACTGGCGCGCGAAGGCGTTCACGTCCACCTCGCCGGTGCTGCGGAAGGAAACCTTCACTTTCCCGTGCCCAAGATCGCGGAAAAAGACGGCCATTTTCGTTCCCGCCACCGAGCGCGGATGCTCGGCGAGCCCGTCGAGCTCCTCCGCGCGCACGCCGTACTTCTCGAGCGCACCGGCGGCGAGCGCGATCCACGCGAGCCCGTGATCGGCATCCACCTCGAGCGTCGCGAGCGCGTCGCGCAGCAAGTGCAGCCGGCCGACGGACACCGACGCGTAGATGCGGCGGTACATCTCTTCGGGCTCGACGCCGGCGGCGAGGAGCTGTCCCGCGATCGCGTGGCAGCGCGGCGACGTGTTGCTGAACTTGAAGCCGCCGGTATCGCTGAGGATCGCGACGTACATCGCGCGGGCGATCGGCGCGGTGATGTCGAGGCCGAGCACGCGGGCGAAATCGAAGATCAGCTCACCGGTAGCGCACGCGGTGGTGTCGGAGACGACGATCTCGCCCGCGGGCTCGTCCTGCGGCACGTGGTGATCGATGACGAGGCGGCGCGCGGGCGAGTTGCGAACGGCGTCGCCGAGCGGGCCAAGGCGTTTGAGATCGCTGATGTCGAGCACCATCACGAGATCGACGCCGGCGAGGGCGGCTGCGCCGTCGGCGCTTCGCTCGTTGATTCCATCGAGGAGAAAGTTGAACATCTCCGGCCACGGCGTCGGATTCACGATGCGGACCTTCATTCCGCGCTGCGCGAGGAGCAGCGCGAGCGCGACCTCGGAGCCGCAGCCGTCGCCGTCGGAGTTGATGTGCGTGAGTAGCGCGACGGTGCGTCCCGATGTGAATTCGGCGGCGTGGCGCTCGATCGCCGCGACGCGATGCGCGGGGACGGCGAGAAGATCGGGGAGTGTCGTCGGCATGTGGGAAGAAAAAAGAAGCGGCGCCCGGTGTTCCGAGCGCCGCCTCAAAGCTAACTGCACGAGCGATCAGTCGGTGGCTGCGCCGATGCCGCGCTGCACCTTGGAGTGCGTGCGGCCGTACGCGAAATAGATCACGATGCCGATCGCCATCCAGACGAGCAGACGAATCCACGTGTCGGGCGGCAGGGCGGCCATCAGCCCGCCACAGATCAGGATGCCGAGAATCGGCACGAGCGGAACGAGCGGCGTCTTGAACGGGCGCGCCAAGTTGGGACTGCGACGCCGGAGCACGATGACTCCGCCGCACACGATCACGAATGCGAGCAGGGTGCCGATCGACACCAGCTCACCGAGCAGCGCCACCGGGAAGATTCCGGCAACGATTGCCGCAACGGTTCCGGTGACGATCGTCGTAACGTACGGAGTTCCGAACTTCGGATGCACCTTGCCGAAGATCGGCGGAAGCAGGCCATCGCGTGCCATCGAGAAGAAGATGCGCGGCTGGCCCATGAGCATTACGAGCACGACTGAGGCGAGCCCGAGAATGGCACCGATCTCGACCAGGTACGTGAGCCAGGAGAGCGCGGGAATCGCTTCGAGCGCGAACGCGACCGGGTGCGGCACGTTCAGCGTCGTGTAGTTCGCGACGCCGGTGAGCACGAGCGACATCAGGATGTAGAGCACGGTACAGATGCCGAGTGACAGCAGAATTCCGACGGGCATGTCCTTCTGCGGATTTTTCGCTTCCTGCGCCGCTGTCGATACGGCGTCGAAGCCGGTGTAGGCGAAGAACACCACGCCCGCCGCACGAACCACGCCCGACCATCCGAAGTCACCAAAGTGGCCGGTGTTGGGCGGAACGAACGGGTGCCAGTTCGCGGTGTTCACGTGGAGGAAGCCGAAGCCGATCACGAGCAGCACGATCGCGATCTTGACGTACACGATCACGTTGTTGAAGCGCGCCGATTCCTTGATGCCGACGACGAGCAGAATCGTCATCGCGACGATGAGCGCGACGGCGGGCAGATTGACAATGCCGCCCGGTACGCGCGTCAGCGTGTGTGTGCCCTGCACCGCCAGCGGTGCCGACATGAACGCCGCGGGGAGATCGATTCCCAGCCTGTGCAGAAATGCCCCGAAGTACCCCGACCATCCCACCGCCACGGTCGCCGCGCCGAAGAGATATTCGAGCACGAGATCCCAGCCGATGATCCACGCGACGAACTCGCCGAGCGTGGCGTATCCGTACGTGTACGCGCTTCCCGCGATCGGAATCATCGACGCGAACTCCGCGTAGCACAGTCCAGCGAAGAGGCAGCCCGCGCCCGCGAGAATGAAGGAGTAGACTACCCCCGGTCCGGCGTGGAGCGCCGCCGCGGTGCCCGTGAGAACGAAGATGCCTGCGCCGATGATCGCGCCGATTCCCAGCAGCGTCAGATTGCTCGCGGAGAGTACGCGTTTGAGTGTATCCGCGCCCGTCTCACCCGCCTCGTTCTGAAGCACTGCGATGCTTTTTCTGGCTAACAAACCCATGCAATTGTCTCCAGGCAAATCAGGTAGGAAGTCGATCGACGCATGCAAGCGCCCGAGGGGTCGGCCACGGGGCATCCGGCAACGTTCTACCGTGATCACTTGCCTGTCAAGCATTGCGGAGCGGCGGCGACGGCTACGTGGCATGGGTGCGACGATTCCCGCATAGTGCTACCGTATCGGGGTCGTACGTGCTTCCGGCGGAGGGTAGACCGGCACTTCCTGCGCGCGGATATTGCGAATCCCCCCGGCAACTGTTGCCGTCTCTTCATCTTCCCGCGCCCCGCTCAATGGCCCCCAGGGCAAGTGCACCGCACGAGAAGTCGGCAATCGACGGGTCGACTTTCGTAGGTAGCGAAGCGGCGAACGCGGGTGATTTCCGCGTGCTCCTCCTCAACTACGAATACCCGCCGCTCGGCGGAGGCGCCGGCATCGCCTCCGCCGCGCTCGCGCAGCGTCTCGCGTCGCGCGGCGTGATCGTCGACGTCGTGACCTCGCGCCCGTTCGGCGCGCGCGACTACGGACGCCGCGATGGCCTCGCGTGCGTAACGCTCGCGCCGGGGCTCACGCTCTTTCGCGTGCGGAGCAAGCGGCGCGGCGTGCATCAGGCGGGCTTCTTCGGCGCCGGGAGCTACCTCTTTTCCGCGGTGCCCGCAGCGCGCAGGCTGCTGCGCGCCAATCGCTACGACGTCGTCCACATCTACTTTTCGCTTCCCACCGGCGCGTTGATCCCCGCGCTTCCGCTCGGCGACATTCCCGTGGTCGTCTCGCTGCGTGGCTCCGATGTTCCCGGCTACGACGAGCGGAATGCGCGGCTCGTGTTTGCGCATCGAGTGCTGCGGCCGTTCACGCGCTGGATCTGGCGCCGAGCATCGCGCGTGGTGCCCGTGTGCGAGAGCCTCGGCGCGCTCGCCCGCGAGACTTGGCCGGCGCTCTCGTACAGCGTCATCGGCAACGGCGTCGATCTCGATCTCTTTCGGCCGGCCGCCACTGACGAGGCAAGCGAGTCGCCCACGATTCGCTGTCTCGCGGTTGGGCGCCTCATCGAGCGCAAGGGGATCGCGGATCTGCTGCGCGCATGGGCCCTTCTTCCGCGCGGGTGCTACACGCTCGAGATCGCGGGCGGCGGACCGCAGACGGGGGCATTGCGCGCGCTCGCGGGCGAGCTGGGCGTGAGCGACGACGTGCGCTTCGCCGGCCCGCTCACTCGCGAAGAGGTCGCGCTCCGCTGCCGGCAGTCCGACATGTTCGTGCTCACGCCATACGAGGAAGCATTCGGCAATGTGTTCGCCGAGGCGATCGCGGCGGGGCTTCCGGTAGTCGGAAGCGACATTGGCGCGATCCCGGAGCTCGTGGCGCAGGGCGAGAACGGCATTCTGGTCGTTGCGGGAGATGCGGCTGCGATCGCACGCGCGATCACCGAGCTCGGTGACGATCCGGCGCGGCGCGCCGCGATGGCCGCGGGCAATCGCGCGCGCGCGGTGGCGCTGCTCTCCTGGGACAGGGCCGCCGATCGCTACCTCGCGCTGTATGCGGAGCTAATTGGTGTACGTCACTCGACGCACGCCGCGCTCGGCGCTCTGGCGGCGCTGCCATCCTCCGCTGTCCGCTCTTCGGTGGTCGCGCCGTGATCTCGAGACACGCCGCGCTTGCGTACTGGCTCGCCCGCGATTCGCGCGCCACCGCACACGCGCTCGACCTCGACGCCGCCTCGCTCCGCGCGCTCTCGACGCAGCGCCTGCGCACGCTCCTCGTCGATGCGCAGCGCTCTCCGCTCAACGCCGCACGAATGCGTGACGCGGGGCTCTCGCGCCCAGGCGCATTGCGCGAAGTGGAGCTGCCGCTCGCACTTCAGACGTTCGCGCCGGTATCGAAGCAGGAGTTGCGCAGCGCGGGATCAGCCGCGCTGCGCGACGGGCGCATCTCTGCGTCGTGGTTTTCCTCGCGATCGTCGGGGTCGTCGGGTGAGCCCTTTCGCGTCTACTACAATGCGCGCGCGTGGGCGATGCTCAAGTATCTCGTGAAGATGCGCGCGCGGCGCGCGATGGGCATGCGACTGCTGGATCGCGTCGCGATCCTCGACGCGATCGAACCCGGCGACGAGGGGCACTCGCTGCTCGAGCGTGCCGGGCGGCTCAGGCGCATCAGCGTCTTCCGTCCGCCGGCGGAGATCGCCGCGATGCTCGCTGCGTACGCGCCCGTGGAGATCTACGCACTCCCCTCGGCGCTGCTCGAGGTCGCGCGCGCCTGCGACGCGGACGCGCCGCGCGTGCGCGCCCAACGCATTTTCACGAGCGGCGAGCTACTCACTGGCACCGCGCGACAGGCCATCGCCGCCGCGTTCGGTGGAACGCTCTCCGACATTTACGGCACCTCCGAGACGAAGGAGATCGCCTGGGAGTGCACGGCCGGCTCGCGCCACGTCAATGCGGACGTCGTCCACGTCGAGATCCTCGGCGACGACGGCGCGTGTGCGCCCGCCGGCGTAGAGGGCGAGATCGTCGTCACGGTGCTCGTCAATCGCGCGATGCCGCTCATCCGCTACCGCACCGGCGATCGCGGCTCGCTGCTCACAACGCGATGCGAGTGCGGGCGCGCGTCGCCGCTGCTCGGCGTGGTGAGTGGCCGCGAGGCCGACGTTCTCGAGCTCTCGGACGGATCGACGCTGTCGCCCTATCTGCTTACGATGGCGCTCGAGCCGATCACTGGACTGGCACAGTATCAACTGGTGCAAGTGGAGCGCGATCTGGTGCGCGTGAGCGTGGTGGCCGAGCGCGGGCGCGATGGCGCCGCGCTCGAGCGAGAGATCGTCGCCGCGCTCCGCCGCGCGCTGCCGGCCGGCGTGCGCGTCGAGACGGCTCTCGTCGATCGGCTCACGCATGGCGCGCGCGCAAAGGTGCGCGTGGTGCAGCCACTCCCTCGCTCGGGCGCGCGCGAACTGGCCACCGCGCGATGAGCCTCAGCCTCGACGCCCTTCGCAGTGCCTTCGCGATTCGCGGCCACGCGCGCGCCTCCCGCGCGGAGATCGTGAGCTTCCGCGACCGCCAGCTTCGCAAGCTCGTGCGGCACGCGTATCACGCCGTGCCCTACTATCGGGCGCTCTGGGACGAGCACGGGGTGCACCCCGATTGCATCCGCGGCGCGGCGGACATGCCGCTCCTCCCCACCGTCACCAAGACGCACTTTCGCGAGGCGCCGGAGATCGAGCGAGTCGCTGCGGGACTCGACCCCGAGCTGCTCATCCCTGCCGCGAGCAGCGGGTCGAGCGGGCGCCCGTTCATGATTCGGCGCAGCTGGCTGGAGCAGAACGTTCTGCATCTTCCGCGCGTCCGCGCGCTACGCTCCTACGGCATCAAGGGCACGGACCGCGCGTTGAACATCCTCAATCCGAAGCACGCCCACGCCCGCGACAACAAGATCATCGGCCGCACCCTCGTCGCGCTCAAGCTGCAGACGCAGCAGAAGCGCGTGAGCATTCACCTCGATCCCGAGGCGATCGCGGCCGAGGTGCGCGCGTATCGTCCGGCGATGCTGAGCGGCTACCCGAACATGCTCGCGCGCGTGTCCGGGGTATTGCAACGAGAGCCAGTGCGGCCGCCGAGCATCCGCGTCGCGCTCACAGGTGCCGAGGCGCTGACGCCCGATCTTCGTCGCAAGATCGAGGCTCGGCTCGGAGTTCCTGTGCGCGATCAGTATGGCAGCAACGAGTGCAACCTGATGGCGTGGGAGTGCTCGCACGGCGGCCCGCTCCACACATCAGATGACACGGTGCTCGTCGAGGTTGTCGGCGCCGACGGAGTGCCCGTAGCGCCCGGCGAGATCGGAGAGGTCGTAGTGACGGCGCTTCATACATTCACGATGCCGCTCATCCGCTTCCGCATCGGTGACGTTGCGGAGCAGGGATCGGGTGTGTGCGAGTGCGGTGCGCCGTTCGGAACGATCCGCGGCGTGCAGGGACGCATGCTCGACATGTTCCCGCTGCCTGATGGCCGCGTGATCCATCCGTACTGGCTGAGCGAATCGTTGATCATGGACGATCCCGACTGGATCGAGAACTTTCAACTGACGCAGGAGCGCATCGATCGCGTCATGATGCGCATCGTGCCGCGCGCGGAGCCGACGAGCGAGCGGCTCGCGACGTTGCGCGCGCACGGCGTCGAGCTGCTGGGCGCCGGTGTCGACTTCGAGCTGCTGATCGTTGACAGCATCCCCTCGGAGCTGAGCGGCAAGTTCCGCCCCGCGCGCTCGCACGTGACATCGTCCTACGATGACATAGTAGTTCCCGCGCTGCGGGCGCCGGTGCCGTCGTGAACAAGTACATCCGCGACGCGCTCACGTTCCCGCACGATGCGAGTCGCGCGTGGCGGCATTCCGGCACGCGCGGCGTGTGGCGCGAGCTCCGCATGCGAACGCTCGACCGGTTTTCGCGAGGCGGCCTCGCGCTCCTCTTCGAGCACGTCGTCGCCGATGTCCCGACGCTCACGATTCCCGACGACGTGCGCATTGCGCCATTCGCAGGGCCCGATTGGACACCCTTTCTCGCGCTCACCTCCGAGCGGCGAGTCGCGGGCTTCCGCAAGCGCATCGAGCGCGGGCGCGAATGTCTCGTGGCGTGGCGCGGCGACCGCCCCGTCGCGTTCACGTGGATCTCCACGCGCATGGATCCGGACATCGAGACGTACGCGCTCCCCCTCCCCGCCGACGCGACTTATCATTGGGATCTGTACGTCGCGTCCGAGGAGCGAGGGAGCGGCGTGGGCACTGCGCTCGCCTACGCGCGCCTTCATTACGCGCGCCAGAGATCGTATCGCATCGGTTGGCGGCTGATCGACATCGACAATATTGCCTCGCAGCGCGGCGCGCAGAAAACCGCCACCGCGAGCACGCGCGTCATCGGCGAGCTGCGCTACGGAAATTTCTTCGGCCGCTCGTGGTATCGCTACGACCCAGGCGTCGTGAGCCCCGAGACCGCGCCGGCCCGCGCCGCGCTCAAGCCAACACGATGACGACCGGGGCCACCGCGGCGCGCGCGCGCACCATCCGCATGATCGGCGGCGCACGATACATCGCGCGCGCGGACTGGGATGCGCTCGCGCGCCGCGGCTACCACAGGCACGCGTGGTTCGTCGCCGCCGAGTCGTCGGGCGCCGAGCCGCGCCACGTCGGCGTCTACGACGGCGCCTCCCTCGTGGCCATCATCCCCGCCTACATCGAGCGCGAGACGCTGCACGGCGATCTCCACGCGCGCTGGTATGGCCCAACGCATCGCGTGGCCTCCGCGCTCGGCGGCGGCCTCCGCCCCTCGCTTGCAATCGGCGCGCCGATGAGCACGGGCTCCGATCCGCTCGGCGCCGACTCCGTGCTCACGGAGGACATCCTCGACGACGCGATGCAGCTCCTCGAAGGCGAGGCGCGCGCAGAGCGTCTGAAGGCGATCGTGTGGCCGTTCATCGGCGAGGATGCGGTTGTGATCCGTGCGGCCGCCAAGCGCCGTGGTTATCGCGAGAGCTTTGCGAACGCCGAGGCGGTGCTCGATGTGACGTGGAGCTCGGCGGAGGAATATCTCGCGTCGCGCACGAAGAACGTGCGGCGCACCCTGCGCAACGAGCTCGCGTGGGTACACGACCAGGGAATTCGCGTTTCGTGGGAGAGCGATTTTCGCACGCACGCGAACGCCTTCGACGCGCTCTACCGCGGCGCGTACGTCTCGCGCAACAAGCGCATCACCACGCTCGCGCCGCAATTCTTCGCGCAGCTCGCGGCGCAGCAGTCGCCCGGCGTGCGAGTGCAGTGCGCGTGGCGCGGCTCCACGCTCCTCGAGATGTGCGTCGCGCTCGACGCCGGCGCCGAGCTCGATCTCTCGCTGAGCGCCCAGTCGGAGGAGACGCGAAACGGGCTGCTCTACCAGCACTGTCTCTGCTACGATCCGGTGCGCGTCGCGATCGAGAGCGACATCCGCCGCATCCATCTTGGCCCGAGCGCGCTGTATCCGAAGGTCGTGCGCGGCGCGAGGCTGCAGTCGCGGCTCACCCTCGTGCGGGGCATCACTACGGCGGCCCGAGCCGCACTCGGCGTGCTCGCGCCGGTCACCGACATGCGCAACCGCGCGAAGCAGCGCCGTCTTCTTGGCACGCTCACCGCCGCGAACGCTGCGCCTTGAACAAGTACCTGCTCGACATCGCCACCTTCCCCGGCGACGCACTACTCGCGTGGCGAACCGATGGCGCGCACGGCCTCATGACCGAGCTGGCCGAGCGATCGGTGTTTCGTATCGCGCGCACCGCGCACTACAACCTGTACGAGCGCGATCTCGCGACGATCAAGAAAGTCGCGCCGCCGGAGGGTGTCGAGGTCCGGATGCTCGCGCAAGGCGAGCACGGGCTGCTCGATGCGATGATGACGCGCCGGCGCCGCGCGCAGCTCGAGCGCGATCTCGCGAGCCGCACCATCTTCGCGGCGCTGCGGAACGGCACCGTGGTCGGCTACTCGTGGTGGACTCCCTTCTTCGACAGCGCGCTCGACTTCTCGCCGCTCGCCCTGCCCTCGGACGCGATCTTCCACGGCTACGTGCACGTCGAGCGCGCGGAGCGGCACCGCGGTACGGCGAGCGCGCTCTTCAGCGCTGGTGAGCGCTACCTGCACGAGCGCGGCGCACGCGCGTGCTGGTTCCTCATCAAGTCGACGAACATCGCGGGCGCGCGGACGGCGCGCGGGCGCTGGGGCGGGCGCTCGCGTCACATCGCGCAGCTGAGCTACTGGAAGTACCCCTTTCGCACGAAGCGCCGCCTGACGCTCGCGGAACCCGAGTGACGGAGTCGGCTGCGCTCCCCACCTCCCCGGCGTCGAGCGAGATCAGCTCGGCGCGGCCCGGTCGCGGGCGACGCATCGCCCTCTACGCGGCGACGCGCGGCACCACGGAGGGGATGCGCAGCATGCGCGGGCTGCTGCTGGCGATCGTGCTCGGCCCGCGCGCCTTCGGGATCTGGACGCTCTTCCGCATCTTCATGCGCTACACGCCGTTGTCGGGTCTCGGCGTGCAGCGCGGCCTCGAGCTCCAGATCGTGCAGGAGCGCGCGCTCGGCGACGCGGAGGCGATCGAGCGATCGAAGCTCTCCGCTCGCACGACGCTTGGCTGGATCATCGCGACGGCGATAGCGACATCGTTCCTCGCGCTCACCGCCTCGTTCGTAGTCACCGACGACACGTGGCGACTCGCGCTTCGCGCCGTGTCGCTCGGCGTCGTGCTCGAGGAGCTCTGGGTGTACGCGACGACCTATTTGCGCGCGCTCCGCGAGCTCCGTCGCTACGCACTGCTCGAGATCGCGAACGCGACGCTCCATCTCGTGGCGGCGGTGGGGATGGCGAAGCTCTTCGGGCTTCGCGGCGCGATCGCGGGTTTCGTCATCGGCGCGCTCGCGAGCCTTTGGACCGTTCGCAACTGCGCGCCCTTCCGTCCCGCGCTCGCGAAGGCGCAGCTGCGGCGCCTGCTGAACATCGGCATCCCGCTCGCGCTCTCGTCCGCCCTCACGATCGCGCTCGGTACCGCGGATCGACTCGTTGTCGCGGCGTACGGCGGCGCGACCACGCTCGGGCTCTACGCGTTCGGCGTCTCGATAGCGGGGCTCGCCGCCTCCTTCGCGTGGATCATCCGTACCGTGATCTTTCCCGACGTCTACGGTAGCGCACGCGTGGCCGGCGCGGCGCCCGCCATGCGCGAGCATCTCGATCGCACCGTGCTGCCCTTCGCGTATCTCTTTCCGCCCATCCTCGGCGCGCTCGCGCTCGCGATGGAGCCCGCGATGGCGCTCGCGCTTCCACGCTATCTGCCCGCGGCTGCGGCCGCGCGCATCTTCATCTTTGCATCAGCCGCCGGCGGCATCACCACGCTCGGCGCGATCGGCGTCGTCGCGACGGGCAAGCAGCACGCGCTCCCCGTGCTCTCGGCGATCGCGCTCTGCATCAATCTCGCGTGCTCGATGCTCGCGTTCCACTTCGGCGCTGGTCTCGCGCTCGTGGCCGGCGGCGCGGTGCTCGCGCAGGCGACGATCGCGATCGGTGTGCTCGCGATCCTCGCTCGCCAGGCCACGCACGCGCGCCCGATCGCACTCGTGCTGAAGGGGATGCTCCCGCTCGCGTGGTGCGTCGCGAGCGTGGTGCTCATGAGCCGCTTCTACGATCCGCGCACGATAGCGGGGGGCGCCGCTTCACTCGCGACCTACCTGCTGCTGCTCATCCCGATCTCGCCGCTCATGGTTAGCGGCTTCCGCAGCGCGCGCGCCGCGATCTAAACCGAGTAGTTCGGCGCCTCGCGCGTGATCGTCACGTCGTGCGGGTGCGACTCGCGCAAGCCAGCCGTCGTGATCCGCACGAACTCCGTCTCCGTGCGCAGCGCGTCGATGCTTCCGCATCCGACGTAGCCCATGCCGCTCCGCAGTCCGCCGACCATCTGGTAGATCACGTCGCCGACGGGTCCCTTGTACGGCACGCGCCCCTCGATGCCTTCCGGCACGAGCTTCTTCGCCGAGAGCTCGCCCTCCTGGAAGTAGCGATCCGCGCTTCCGTCCTGCATCGCGGAAAGGCTCCCCATGCCGCGGATCATCTTGAAGCGGCGCCCCTCGAGCAGGAACGACTCGCCCGGACTCTCCTCGGTGCCCGCGAGCATCGATCCCATCATCACGCTCGACGCACCCGCCGCGAGCGCCTTCACGACATCGCCCGAATACTTCACGCCACCATCCGCAATCACCGGCACATCGCCTGCGCCCTCGACCGCGTCCATGATCGCGGTGAGCTGCGGCACGCCGACGCCGGTGACCACGCGCGTCGTACAGATCGAGCCCGGCCCAACGCCCACCTTCACCGCATTCACGCCGCGCTCGACCAGCGCCATCGTCCCCGCTCGCGTCGCGACGTTGCCGGCGATCAGCTGAATATCCGGGAGCATCTCGCGGATGATCGACGTCGCCTCCAGAACGCCCTCGCTGTGCCCGTGCGCGGTGTCGATCACCAGCGCATCGACGCCTGCTTCGAACAGCGCGCGCGCGCGCTCCTTGAAGTCGCCGCCCGATCCGAGCGCCGCCGCAACGCACAGCCGCCCGTGCTGATCCTTGTTCGCACTTGGATGCTGGCGGCGCTTGTGAATGTCCTTCACCGTGATCAGGCCACCGAGCCTTCCCTCGGCGTCGATCACCGGCAGCTTCTCGATGCGATGCTTGCCGAGGATGCGCTCGGCCTCGTCGAGTGTGGTGCCGACGGGCGCCGTGATGAGATTGTCCTTCGTCATCACATCCTGCAGCGGGCGATCCAGCTGCCGCTCGAACTGCAGATCGCGATTGGTGATGATCCCGATCAGCTTGTTGTCGCGATCGACGATCGGCACGCCGGAGATCTTGAAGCGCATCATCAGCGAGTTCGCCTCGCGGAGCGTCGCCTCGGGGCCGAGCGTGATCGGCTTGAGGATCATCCCGCTCTCGGATCGCTTCACCCGATCGACCTCGGCTGCCTGTCGATCGATCGACATGTTCTTGTGGATCACGCCGATTCCGCCTGCGCGCGCCATCGCGATCGCCATCTCGGACTCCGTCACCGTGTCCATCGCGGCGGAGACGAGCGGAATGTTGAGCGAGATCCCGGTAGTGAAGCGGGTGCTCGTGCTCACGTCCTTCGGATGCGTGACGCTGTGTCGCGGCGACAGCAGCACGTCGTCGAAGGTGAGCGCGGGCTCGGCGCGCACTCGTGACGCCGGCCTCTCGTCCTGATGACGAGACGGCCCGCTCTCCGGCGATGACGATGCGGAGACAGCGGGCCGTGTTGAGATGCGAGTACTGGTTGCCATAGCGAAAGCTAGGGGCTAGCCAGGGGGGTGTAAAGTGTCATTCCGGTGGCTCGGCGCTCGGCGATCGCAGCAGCGCCCGCACGTCCGCGTGCGTCGAGTCCGAGAGGATGTCGCGTGGCGAGCCCTCCTCCACCACCACTCCCTTCGCGAGTACCGCCACGCGATCGGCGAACGCCTCCGCGAAGTCCACATCGTGGGTGGAGATGAGCAGCGCGTGCCCCTCGGCGGCGAGCGCGCGGAGCACCTCGCCGAGGCTGGTGCGGCGCGCGGGATCGAGCGCGGAGGTGGGCTCGTCGAGCAACAGAAGCGTGGGATCGGGGGCGAGCGCGCGCGCGATCGTCACACGCGGCGCCTCGCCACCCGAGAGCTGCCGCGGAAAGGCCGCCGCGCGATGGGCGACGCCGAGCGTGGTGAGCAGCGCGCTAGCCTCGGTTTCGGCGCGCTCGCGCGTCCAGCCGAGCGCGTGCACGAGCGCGAGCGTCACGTTCTCGATCACCGAGAGATGCTCGAACAGTGAATGTTGCTGGAAGACCATCCCCACGCTGCGCCGGAGCACGCGCAGCTTCGATTCCGGCGGCACGTGGCCGGGTGTGAGCGCGAAGCCATCGACGACGATCGATCCGGAGTCGAAGGGACCGAGCGCGGCGATCGCGCGGAGCATCGTGGTCTTCCCGGCGCCGGAAGTGCCCATGAGTGCGCAGATCTCGCCCGGCGCAACATCGATCGTGACGCCGCGCAGCACCTGGTGCGGGCCGCGAGATGCGTGCACGTCGCGGACGTCGAGTGCCTGCGTCATATCGAGCTCCACTTTCGCTCGAGCCGGCGTGCGAGGCGCGACAGCGGGAGCGAGAGCGCGAGATAGATGACGGAGCAGAGCAGCCCGGGCACCACCCAGCTGCCGACGTTCGTCGCGTAGATCGCCGTCTGCTTCGTGAGCTCGACGACCGTGATCACGGAGACGAGCGACGAATCCTTGAGCAGCGCGACGAAGTCGTTCGTCATGGGCGCAAGCGCGAGGCGAAGCGCCTGCGGTCCGCGCACGAGGCGAAGGATCTGCGCCTCCGAGAGTCCGAGCGTGCGCCCGGCCTCGAGCTGCGAGCGCGGGATCGCCTGGAGCGCCGCGCGATAGATCTCGGATTCGTACGCCGCGTAGTTGAGCCCGAGGCCGAGCACGGCGGCAACGAACGCGGGAAGCCGTATGAAGCCCGAGAGCCCGTAATACAACACGAAGAGCTGGAGCAGCACCGGCGTGCCGCGAATGATCTCGACGTACACCGCGAGCGGCGCGCGCACGAGCGGAGATCCGTACACGCGTCCCGCGGCCACCGCGATGCCGACGGCGACCGCGAGCATCATCGCGAGACAGGAGAGGAGCAACGTGATGAGCGCTGCGCGCAGCAGCGCGGGCAGATACGAGCGCACGCTGCGCACACTCGCCGCCGCTCCCACCGCATGCGGCCCGGCGGAGTCCGTGAGCGCACGCGCGAAATACTGCACCTGTGTCGTGTCCCACACCTTCCACGCGCGGAAAGTCTTCTCGAGCGAGCCGTCGCGCATGTGCGCGCGCAAGATCACGTTCACCGAGTCGCGGAGCGCGGTGTCGGCCGCCGCGAGCACCGCAACGTAGTGGCCAGTGGCCACGGGAACGGGTTGAATGTAGAAACCGCCCGAGCGACGGAGCGATCGATCGGCGATGATGTTGTCCAGAAGCACCGCATCCACGCGGCCGGAAACCAGATCGCTGTACGGATGCACGTCGTCGTCGTACGAGATCGGGATCGGACCGGCGTGCGGCTGCAAATCGAGCAGCGTCTGATATGCGCCGGTGCCGCCAAGCGTGGCGACGCGCTTGCCGGAGAGATCGGCGAGCGTGCGATAACGCGCGCTGTCGGCGAAACGAACCGCGAGCACCTCGCGGAACTCGAAGTACGGGATCGACACCGCGTGTCGCGCGCGCAGCTCGGGCCTGTCCTCCACGCCGGACATACCGATCGAGAAATCGCCGCGCTCCACCGACGCCTCGATCGAGCTCCACGCCACCTGCACGAACACCGCATCGCGATGCAGATCGTGCCCGATCATCTGCGCGATCTCTACATCGAAACCGCGCACCTTCGCGGGATCCGCGGGATCAGCCTCGACGAACGGTGCGCCGCCCTCCGCGTCGCCGCCCCAGCGCAGCGGCGCGTGCGGCGTGCTCGCGGGCGCGCACGCGAAAATCGCGAGCGCCGAGAAGAGCGCCGAGAAGAGCGCCGAGAGTGAGCGGCGGTAGAGCTTCTTGCGACCCGCCGCGGTGGCGTCTATCGAGCGATCTTCCGGAGACGACGACGGATGCCGCGCGGGAGAAAGAACGCGGCGGCGACGATCACTTCCTGCAGCGCGGTCGGATGCAGATCCTCAATTGCGCCATCCCAGTGGTCGCGCACCACGCGCATGCCGGCGTTGGTGATGAGTCGACGCACGGCGAGCACGAGCACGAAAACGTCGTCGACCTGCCCGAGAAACGGGATGAAGTCGGGAATCAAATCGATCGGCGAGACGACGTACGCGATGGCGACGCCCAAGAGCACCTTGTCGAGCACGGCGACGCGCGGATCGGTGACGAGTCCGACCATGAGCCGGAGATACGACGGGATCTGCGTGATCGTGCCGATCAGCGTGCGCTTGGCGCCGGTGCGCGGGGCCCGGCCGCGGCTGCGCGATCTCGTGTGGGCGCCTGCCGTGCTGGTTGTGGCGGTCACGTCGTGGTGCCTCCGGATGGGTCGGTCGGTGGTGCCGCCGGCGGTTCGGCCGATGGCGTTGCCGGCGTCACGGCCGCGGGCCGCTCCGTCGTGACGCGCGCAACATTGCGCGACGCCGCCTCGACCACATCACTTGCAACTGACTTGCCAGCCGCCGCAACACCGGAGAGAACGCCCATCGCCTTGTTCATGAGCCCCATCGTCTCCGAGATCGTCGACGCCGAAACTCGACCAGCGCGCAGCGTATCCTCGACCCCCTCGGCGAAGCGCTGCAGCGCGTTCGGCGACTGCGCCGTTCGCTCCGCGTACTTCGACTCGAGAAACTCGATGTAGTCGAGGAGCTGATACCCGCGCTCGTCGGGAAGAACGTCGAGAGTGCGGACGATGCGATCGCGAAGATTGGAGTTCATGGCAGGCTGATCCGTGTAAATGCGCGAACGCGACTCCTGTGATTTACCACGGATGCCCGGATGTAGCTACGCCCCTCGCGACTGCGAAGGGCGTAGTAGTGAAGCGGTGCTGCGACTGCCCAGGCGTTATCCGCGTCCCCAGCGGGCGCGAACGCCGCGCGCGTCGACGTGCGCGAACGGACCGTGCATCGAATTCCCACGGTAGATCCCCACGCCGCCGACGAGCTCGGGGTGCGCGGCCTCGACGCGATCAACCGCGTCGCGAATGACTTTCGCGTCTGCCGCATTCACGCGTCCATCGTGATTCAGGTCCTGCATGCGGCCGGTGCCATTGTTGTCGACGAAGACGTCGGCGGCATCGCCGTACTGGTGGCGACTGTCGCGTGCGCGACCGCCCTCACCCACACCCTGCACGTTGTACTCGGGGGTCCGGAAGCCGGACATGACCGACAGGTGCTCGACGTGCACACCGTGCGCATTCAGATCCTGGATCACGAGCTCGAGCTTGTCGACGAGGCGCTCGTTGAGCACGAGATACTTGGGCCACGTGTCCTGCTGGTCGTGCGTCAGAAAGTCGCTGAGCCGGAAGTGATCCGAGACGTAGGTGCTCTCGTTTTCCTGCGTGACCTCGATGAAGCCTTCCGGATTTGCGTAGAGCTCGGAGCGCGGGGCGTGACGCTCCGCGGGCCAGCTGCCGATGCGATACGAGCCGATCCGCCCGGACCGCTTGGCGGAGAACGGAAGCATCGTGATCAGGGAGAACGAGCGCGTCGCATCCATAAGTGGATGGACGCCGGCGATCTCGAGAGCGCTGTCGCCGAAGAGCTGGGCGAGGATCGGGATGCCGAGAGTGGGGGTGCCACGGGCGACGAAGCGGGCGCGGAGCTTCCCACTGAGACCGACCAGCGAATCGAGGAACGCGAACGCCATCGGCTTTGCNNAGCTCGAAGGACGCGCCTGCGGCGACGCCTACGAATGCGATGCTGGCAATAACTCCGACTACGCGTGCCTTGTACCGGCGAACGCGGGGTGTGGATGTCTTCACGGGATGCCCTCCCTGGCAACCAGACGGACTGCCTGAGGCAGTCTCTTGGTTTTGCGTGTTGGCCGAGGCCAACGTGCCCTTTTACAAGGAGTCCTCGACCTCAGAAGAGGCGAGGCGTCAACACGGTTCTATGTTACAGTAGACGCCGGGGANNGCACCGGGCGGTCAGTAGATAAAGACCGCCGTCCCGACCGGTACGACGCTGTAGAGGTACGCAATGTCCTCATTGCGTAAGCGAATGCAGCCGTGGCTCACCGCCTTTCCTATCGAGAGCGGCTCGTCCGTTCCGTGAAGCCCGTAACCGTCTCCCATGTTCAAGCGGTGCCCGCCCAGCGTGCCCTTGTACTTACGCTGGTTCGTGCCGTAGGGCGGCACAATGATGTTACCGCCCGCCGTGATCTCGTGCCCTTCCTTCGCCTCCAGGGGCACCTCCATGCCGTCGGCCGACCGCTTCACGACATCATTCCCGTCCACCGATATCATCGTTCCATCTCCGCCCGGGATCGCCTTCTTCCGATCCAGCGCCAGAATCCCGAGCCCTTTCTTCTTCGCCTGCTCGACGTAGTGCCAGTCCGGCGGCACCCACACCGGATCCAGCTCCTTGCTCTGCACCACCAGCCGACCGCGCGGCGTATCGAACTTGAACTCCTGTCGCGTCCCCCGCTTCTGCACCAGCGTCTTCCCGCTCCCCACCGCCACCTGCGTCGTGTAGAGCGTGGTGTCGCCGAACTTGTACCACAGCCGCCGGTCCTCGATGCTCACGACGATATACGGCTTCGTCTCGGCGCTGTCCGGCTCGGTCGCCAGCATCGTCTGCAGCGAGTCGCTCACCGTTCCCGCCTTCCGGCTCACGTCGTCGAGCAACTCCCAGTTCCGATTGAACACGATTCGATTGATGTCGCGCTGAAAGCGCACCCGCAACGTGGAATAGACGAGCGCCCCGCTCGCGATCCCCAATGCCAGCGTGATCCCGATCGCCCCCGCCACGTACTTCCAGCCACCGCGCGACTCGACCGGCGGCGTAAATGTCAGACGCGGTCGAATCGGGCGAGGCTCGGGCGATGGAATGTTGCCGCTGGGTATGCTCATGTCCCTCGGATATGAATCGGCAAATCGAACACGTCAGTAAAAATAAACCACCGTTCCGCGCTGCAGATTCGGCGCAACCGCCCTCAAATCCTCGGCGCTCACCCTGATGCTCCCCGGCAGCAGATACGACGAATCATTCAACGGCCCTACAGTCGGCAACGAATAGATGACGGTGCCTCCATTGAGGACGACTGCCACCGGTCCGAGAGCACCCACGAGCGACTGGGTGGCCGGCTGAGGCACGCCACGGTCGGCGTACACCCAGGACGGAACGTCCCACGCGTCCTGCGGGCCGAGTATGCGCTCCACGGTACGGGTGCCGCGAGGGGCGGCCATGTGGAGCGTATCCTTGCCGCTGCCGAGCCGCTTGCCGGGTGCCACCTCGACCCCCATCTCGCGAAGCAGCGCGCCATCCCGCTCGAGATACATCTTGCTGCTGTCCACGGCGACCGCGAGATGAATCTCCTTGTCGATCTTCGCCTGACGCCGCAGCAGCTCCATCATCATCGCGAGCCGCTTCTCGTTGGTGTTGGTGACGGCATCGCTCCGCCGCCGCTCGAAGTCGCTCATCCCGGCGCGGAGCCGAGCGACTTCCTTCTCGTAGGCGAGGCGCTTGTAGAGAACCCATCCGTCGATCGCCAGCAGCCCCACGATGATGACGGCAACCGCCGCGGTGAACGCCGGGTGCTTCCGGCGAAAATCGTAGAAGGACATCAGGGGATGTGAGAGTGGAGGGCCGAGCGTGGCCGCCGGAGGATGCTAGCGCGGAACGATGCGCAGGACATCGAGAATGGGTACCCCTGATGGGTCGCTTCGTCCCGCACGAACGCGCGCCAGCACCATGATGTAGCTCAGCGGCGGAAGCGCCTTCGCGCTGGCGACGAGCGCCGTGGGCAGCGCGAGATAGAGCAGCGAGCTCTCGCTGCCAGGGCCGCGCGCAAGGAGGTACGGCTCATCGGGCGCGAGCCCTTTGCGCAGCGGATCCGCGGATTGCACCGCGATCGCCTGCACCACCCACCGCACCGTCGACCCTTTGTAGTGCTCGGGATCCGAGCGAAGATCGGCAGCGCTCACCGCGCTCACCGACGAGCTGTCCACCGGAATCAGCTCGCTCTCGCGCACCCACCCCTCGGCCTGCACGCGCGCCCAGCCGTGGTCGCGGGCGACGATGCGCACGCGCGCGGCGGAGTCCGCAGTGCCCGTCGGCGTTCCATCCGGCGCGGCGCGCAGCACGAGCGGATGCGCCGCCGCGAAGTCGCCGGACGCGAGCGGCGCATCCGCGGGAGCAGCGGCGGGCGCAGCGGCGGGCGCGCTAC
>PLMM01000050.1 GCA_003142495.1 Gemmatimonadota bacterium
TCTTCGTCATGAAGCCGTTCGCATCGGTGAGCACGACGCCGAAGCGCTGGTAGTCCTCGACCTCCTTCACCCAGATGATCCCATCCGCATCCGTGTTGTGCACGAGCGAGAGATCGGCGTCGAAGATCGTGTCGACGAAGATGATGAGTACCGGCTGATCGACGTACGGCCGCGCGAGATCGACGGCCGTCGCCGTGCCGTTCTGCACCGTCTGCTCGACGAACACCGCCGGAAAGTCGTATTCCTTGCGCGCGTATTCCTCGACCTTCTCCTTCAGGTGCCCCGTGATGTAGACGATCTGCTCGATGCCGCCGAGCGATTTGAGATCGTCGAGGAGATACGAGATGACGGGCTTGCCGGCGACCTTGAGCATCGGCTTCGGCGTGAGGTGCGTGTGCGGGCGGAGGCGCGTGCCCTTCCCCGCAAGCGGAATGATCACCTTCATGGCTTGCTCGTTCCTTCGCGACCGTAGCGATCCGTCAGGCGGACCACGTCGTCGAGCTCGGGAGTGGATGCCTCGAGGACATCGCAGTCTGTCACCGCTTCCATGTAGTGGATGGTGTGAGGGGTGATTCGAAATGCGTCGCCAACACGAAGGTGCATGTCCGTCATCGTCTCTCCGACTTTCACCCAGTACTTGAGCTCACCCGCGAGCAGGTACACCGTCTCATCCTTGCGCTCGTGATACTGCACGGACAGCGCGTGCCCCGCGTTGATGTGCAGGGTCTTGCCGACGTAGCGGTCGGTGCGCGCCCAAATGATCTCGTATCCCCACGGCTTGGGGACGCGTGTCACCTCGGTTGGGCCCGNNTGGGCGGCGTAGTCATCGCGAAGAGATCCGGGTCGTGAGAATGTGACAGCAGCCGCTAACTGGTAGAGCGTAAGAGGTGCTCACCATAGGTCAGCAAACGAAAAGGTCCAGCGCAGCTTCACGCGATCGTCGCCCGGCTTCCCTCCGGGCGCGAGAGCGGGATCGCGAACGTATAGCGGCACATCGAAGCGAAAGGTGACAGCTCGATCCCAGAGCTGATCTCGCGCGAGCACCCCGACGCCGGCATCCGCGAAGGTGTGCACGTCCGAGTTACCGGGCAACCTGCCCAGCGCTGCATCGCCGAAGGCGACGAGCTGCACCGCCGGCACCAGCGACTCGGCCCTCGCGCGCAGCACCGTCGCCGCCATCTCGCCATTGAGCGCCACCACCCTATCGACGATCACGAGCGGCGAGTAGCCACGAAGTCCCGCTCCGCCGGGCACCACGAAGTGCACATCGGAGCGAGCGAACAGCGCGTCGCGCCCGCGCACGAAGTCATCCGCATACGTGTCCGTCGCATCGAGCGATGCGAGCCCGATCGACCGCTGCAGCGGCGCATCCTTGCTCGCCCCCGTGAAGAGACGGAGCTTGTGCGTAAACGTCTCACCCGCGCCGAAGCTTCCGGTTTGCGCGACCTCGCCCTCCGCGCGCTCGAACGCGTGCGTCGTGCCGTCGTCGTTCTCGCGGTCCAGCCCCGCGAAGCCCTTCACCCGCGCGCGAATCGACTGCGGCAGCCGCGAGCGCCACGTGAAATCCGCATTCACATCGTACACATTCGCCGACTGCCATCGGCCGACATCCAACCACCGATCGTCGTACGGCAGCGTCGCGTCGAAGCCGAGCTTCAGATGCTGCTGCGGTCCGTTCGAGTAGAGAAATGGGCTAAGGTTCCAGTCCTTCTTGATCTCCACCTTCGTGATGCCATCGAGCACCCACACACCGGCGCTCACACCAACCAGTGGTCGATCGCGAAACGGCACCGTCGGATTCGAGAACGTGAGCCATCCCATCACATGCTCGGCCCCGTTCGCCCCATCGGGAACCTGCGACGACAGCGCGACGCCGAGCTCGCGCTTGTCCCACGCGGCGTCGCCAACCGTCGCGTAGTTCGAGCGAAGGCGAACCGCGCCCGTGAAGCCGCCGGGCCCCGTGTACCACGCCTCGGGTCCGATCGCCACGAGCTGGTGGCTGCGATCCGTCTGCACGAGGAAGGGCCAGTCCGCTACGTACGTCGTTGCGCGCCCATCGAGGAGCCCGCCCGGCACGTTGTTGCGACGATCCCAATCTTCCGTTGAGTGAAGCGGATCCAGCCGCACGTGCATCGGCTTGGCCGCCGACCAAATCTCGACCCACTGCTCGTCGAGCATCGGGTCGCCGCGCACGATCGTCCAGGTGCCGCCCACGTCTTGCGATGTCACACCCACGGGCATCGCGTGCCGGTACTCGCCACGCCGAATGATCTTTGCGCGCGTGAGCCATCCGTCGCCATCACGCGTCGTCTCGACATCCTCGAGCGCGTAGTCCACGAGCCCCGTGTGGTGCACCCACTGCTCGAAGAACCAGTCGAGCTTGCGCCCCGACACGCGCTCCGCACTCGCGCGCATCGCCAGCTCGTCGACGTGCTTGAACTTCCACCGCGCGTAGTAGTCGTGCAGAAAGGCGGTGAACACGCTATCGCCGAGCATGTCGCGCAGCATCCCGTACATCATGTCGGGGCGCGAATACACGGCGGCCTGGTAGATGTTGAACTCGTTGAACGTGCGCGACGCCGGCTCCGGCGCCTGCGCGCGGCCGAGAAGGTCCATGTCGAGCAGCTGCATCGTGCTGCGATCGTCGGCGTTCATCACGTGCGCGTGCGCGCGATAGCCGCTCGCCGGCGCCACGCCCTGCTGCTTCGCGCCCTCGGCCACATCCTGCGGCGTCCCACCGATGCGCCACTCGCTCTGATAGCTCGTGAGCCCCTCGTCGAGCCATCCCTCGCGCCACTCGTTGTTCGCGAGCATCCCGTAGCTGTAGATGTGTCCCACCTCGTGCGACACCGTTCCTTCACCCACGCTGCTGCCGTACATCGCCATCATCGGAAATTCCGTCGCGCCGGGATCGAGCCTGATCAATCCCGTGAGCTGCGGATACCCATAAGGCCCGTAGATCTTTTCGAGGAATTCGAGCGCGTGCTCGTTCCACTTCACGAACGTCCCATTGCCGAGCTTCGCGAGCTGCGCTCGCGGGATGAGCACGTGGATCGGGATCGCGCCGCGATAAAGTGCGCCCTCGTACTTGAACTCCGGATCGGTCGCCCAGCCGAAGTGGTGCACATCGCGCGCGTAGAATCTCACCGCCTTCTTCCCCGCCGCTACCTCGGGCAGCGTCGCATCCACCGCACCGTATGCATCGCGCGCGAGATGGACCTCACCCCACACCCTCGCCCTCTCCCACCCCGGATCGCCCGCCACCGGAATTCCCGTCGCGCCCACCACCTGATCGGTCGCGAGAATCAACGTGACGTCGAAGGTGCCGAACTCGCCGTACATCTCTCCGTTCGGAATGAACGGCTGCGCCTCCCATCCGCCACGATCGTACACCGCGACCTTCGGATACCATTGCGAGAAGTCGTACTTCCGCCCTTTCCGCCCCTGCCTCCGATAGATCGTCGCCGACGGCCGCGCATCCCACGCGAAGTGGACGATCGCCGAGTCGCCAGGAGCGAGCGGCTTCGCGAGCGCGAAGCGAGCAACCGTGCTATCGGGCGCGAACGGATACGTCACCGTCACCGGCTCGCCGTTCACAGTGGGTTGCGACGTGAATCTTTCATAGGCCAAGTCGGGCTCCTTCAACCGCTGAAAGCGCACGCGCCCCTCGCGCTCGTCCGCCGCGCTCCAGCGCGATCCCGGGCGAAAGGCATTGAGCAACTGCTGCACGCGCATCTCGCGCAGCGTGTCCGGCGAGTGATTCACGTAGGTGAGCGTCGCCTTCCCGTGCAGCACCTGCGCGGGCTCGTCGAGCTCCGCCGTGATCCGATAGTCGGCGCGCTGCTGCCAGTAGCCCACCGTGTCCCCGCTCGTCGGCGACACGGTAGCCGTCACGCCCTGCTGCAGCGCGAAGATCAGCGGAATGAAGGCGATCATATCATGGGATGAAAACACGAACGCGGCGCCCGTGGAAGGGCGCCGCGTTGCGAAATCGCGGAATCGATGAGAAAGACGCTCAGTTCGCCCGGCCGAGCATGTGGCCGCGGAGATTCTCGAGCCGTCGCACGAGCGATCCGTCCATCACCGTGTCGCCCACCCGCGCGATCACGCCACCGAGGATCTCGGGCTTCACGACGAAGTGCGTGACGACGCGCTTGCCTGTGATCGTGCCGAGCTGCTTCTCGACGCTTACGCGCATCGCGTCGGTTGGCTCGCTCGCGACGGTCACGCGCGCGTGCACGCGCCCCTGAATCTCATCCACGAGCAGCGCGTACTCGCTCGCGATCTGCGGAATGAGCTGCTGGCGACGATTCACGATCACCGCGCCCAGGAAGCGCACGAAGAGTCGCGGCAGCCGGTCCTGAAACGCCTTCGTGATGATCTCGACCTTGCCCTTGGCGCTCACCTTCGGCGACGCGAGAAAGTTTGCGATGCGCGAATCGCCTTCGACCGAGTCCGCGATCTCGGTGAGCGTCGCTCCCCAGCCATCGAGGTCGCCGGCACGCTCCGCGAGCGACACCAGCGTTTCGGCGTAGTTCCGGGCGATCGTCGGCTCGCGCATTACTTCTTCGCTCCCGTGGGCGCGATCGACGCGAGGAAGTTCTCGACGACGGCGCGATTCGTCTCGACGTCGAGATTACGCTCGATGACCTTCCCGGCCGCGCGAACCGCGAGCTCGACCGTCTGCTTGCGCAGCTCGATCATCGCGCGATCGCGCTCGGCGCCGATCTCGGCGCGCGCACGCTCGAGCATCGACTGCTGCTCCTTGTGCGCCTGCTCGACGATGTCGGTGCGAACCTTCTCGGCGGTGGCGCGGGCGTCGGTCATGATCTTCTGCACTTCGTCGCGCGTGGCGTCGAGCGCCTTCTGATGCTCGGCGAGAAGGGCGGCGGCGTCTTCGCGATCTTTCTTGGCGGCGGCGAGTGCGTCGGAGAGCACTTTCTCGCGCGCTTCGACTGCCTCGAGAATCTTCGGATAGGCCTTCCACCAAAGAATCCCGAAGGTGACAACGAAAATCAGAAGCGTCCAGACCATCAGGCCGCCCGTCGGCGTCAGCAAACCGCCCTTGGGTGCGTCCGCTTCCTGCGCGGCGAGCGGGAGCGCGGAGACGAGCAATGCGGAGGCAACAGCCACAAACTTGCGCATGGAGATTCTGGAAAAATGGTGACGATGGCGCGCCGCACGTCGGGTGCGGCGGCCGATCGATCAGACTAGAAGTTGAACTTGCTCTGGATCAGGAACGTGACGACAATCGCGAACAGCGCCGCGCCTTCGATCAGAGCCGCGAGGATAAGACCGGCGGTCTGGATCTGCGCCGCGCGCTCTGGCTGACGCGCCATCGCTTCGGCGCCCTGGCCACCGATGCGGCCGATGCCGAGACCCGCACCGATCACTGCGACACCGGCGCCGAGACCGGCACCGAACATCGCCCACGCGCCCGTATACTCTTTCGTGTAGCCGGCGGCTGCCTGAAGCATTGGAAGAAAAGCGTGCATTGTGTTGCTCCGAGAAAACGTGAACTGTCGCTGCTCCGCGCCCGATACCAAGAGCGCTGCTCGTCAGCGAGACCCGGGTCTCAACGAGCTTCCCCAGTCACTCGACTGGGTACGAAGTCGCGCGCACTGGGCACTGTGCGCGAGACGAGAACGCGAGGGAGCGCCTAGTGCGCACCCTCGCGGATCAAGCCAATGAAAACGCTGGCGAGCAGCGTGAAGATGAACGCCTGCAGGAAGGCGACGAACAGCTCGAGCATGCTGATCGCGACGCCCATGACGATTGGGGCCGGCGCGATGAACCAGCTGCCGAAGGTGAAGATCAGGCTGATGAGCGCGAGGAGCACGACGTGGCCGGCGGTCATGTTGGCGAACAGTCGAATCGCGAGCGCGAATGGCTTCGTGATCTTTCCCGCGATCTCGACCGGCGTCATGATCCACGTCATGAAGAACTTCATGATGAATGGCTGATCGGACGGCCAGTACACGATGGTCTTTATGTACCCGAGCCCCTGCGCCTTCATTCCCGCGACCTCGACGACGACGAACGTGATGAGCGCGAGCGTCGCAGTCACGGAAATGTTTCCCGTCGCGGTCGAGCCGTACGGGATCAGTCCGAGTAGGTTCGCGAAGAGAATGAAGAAGAAGAGCGTCAACCCAAACGGCACGTAGCCGTTGCCGTGGTGCCCGACGTTCGGAAGAATGACCTCGTTCCGGATGTAGAGCACGATCGATTCGACGGCGCCGCCGAAGCCCCTCGCGTGCCCCTGATGCGCGGTGTGGCGCTCGTTGCTCGCAGCGGCCGGAAGCAAGACGATGAGGCAGAGCAGCG
>PLMM01000061.1 GCA_003142495.1 Gemmatimonadota bacterium
CCGGTGTCGACGAATGCGACGATTGTTGGGCGCAGGGCGAATCGGCGGGTGGAGATCGTGGTGGTGGGGAGCGGAACGCCCTGACGTACGTCGGGGCACGGCGTTTTGAATCGGTGAACGAATGCGCTAGCTGACCCCGGGAGAAACAGTTCCCCGGGCTGGTGCACNNACCCCAGTGCGGATGTCGATCAGAACAGCGAGCCTCCTCTCGCGCGCCGACGCCGGCCGCTGCGAGCGCCGAATCAGCGGCGTTGCGGGCGTGCACGGGAGCGAACAGCGCCATCGCAGCCGTGCTCTCGGCAGTCGGCATCCTTCTCGTCGATTTGGCGTGCTGTCTCGCGGTGCTCGAGCTCCGGCGACGCGACGTACGAGCGGAAGGCGCACCGTTCCGCATCGCCGGCGGGCCGATCGTGCCCATCCTTGCGTGCGCGGTGGTGGTGTGGCTTCTCACGAGCGCGCGTGTGGTGGAGTTTCTCGCGGTGTCGGGCGTGCTGGTCGGCGCGTCGGTGCTCTACCTGCTACGGCCCCGGCGCGCCTGGCGGCAGGAACGGCAAATGCGTCGTTCGCACACCGTCGTCGATGGCGACGAAGAGGATCAGGTACGGAGTGTCGAGCACGCGCTCGTCACGTTCGTCGCGAAGTATCTCGACTGATGCAGCAGAAGGAGTTCCAATGCCGAAGGCTACGTCGATCGGATTTTCGCCGGGCGAGCGGCGCGGCAGAACCCTTCAATCGGGGAAATCATGTATCAGAAGCCGAAGGTGGAGCGGTTCGGCACGTTCCGCGAGTTGACCCAGATCGGTTTCAACGGTACCACGGATGGATTCACCATCTGCGGCATCGGAACCGGAGACGAGCTCTGTGGCGGACCTGAGTCGCCCCCCGGCTGCCGCTGCGTCACCTTGCGCTGCGGATCCTGACAGCTCCGTAGGTCAACCGACGCGGCCTCTGAGGTCGTCGAGTGCGCCTGACGACCGTGCACGCGGTTTTCGTGCGCGTAGCTGCCGCCGAATTCGCGGCCCGCACTGGGCACGATGGTCGGCTGCGCGGGCAATTTCCGTAGCGCAGCCGAAGGTCAGCGTCGCCCGTTCACCGTCGCGGCCAGGAACAACTCTTCATCTTGGAAGTCGCGGGGCGTGATGCTCACGCGTCGGCATGCACAAATCGGTTACTGCGCGGGCGACGCCGCCGCGCTCCCATCCTCAATGAAGAGCCGCCTGAGGCGCTCCGTGTGCTGCTCGAGGGGGAGTGCTGCTGAGTAAATCGCAGATCGTCACGGCTCCGCCAGGAGCGACGATCGCGATGCGCTCGTTCATGGTGAAAGTCATGGCAGCTTCAAACTCAAGCGCAGACTCGTATCAACCAGCAACAACACGATCTAGACGTCCCCCGCATCGGCCAAGACCTCCACCGTCTTTTTCTCCAATCGCCGAGCACGAACTGCGGTATGCCTCCCCCGCGGGAATTTCTGCAAATACAGCATTGATATATCAACATTACTTGATATATTAATAAGCATGACTATGGTAATCGCTCCTGTCGAACTCGCGCGCGCTGCTGAGCTATTCCACGCTCTCTCCGATCAGACTCGCCTGGAGATACTCGAGCGCCTAAAGAGCGGAGAGCAGTGCGTGTGCACACTTGTCAACGATCTCGACGCTGCTCAATCGCGCCTCTCGTTTCATCTTCGAGTGCTAAAGGAAGCAGGGCTGGTTGCCGATCGAAAGGAGGGACGTTGGGCGTACTACTCGATCGTTCCGGAGTCGCTTGCCGAGGTCCACGACCTGAGTATCGCGCTACAACCGAAGGCTGAACGGCGGGAGCTCCGCAAACTCGGCCGCTGCTGCTAGTTAGATATCACAGCGCATGTTTTTGTGTGCTATCCATCAACGCTTTTTGATTGGAGGGCTAGATCATGTTGGACGCTCCTGAACTAACGTCGGTTGTGCGTGAGAAGTATGGACAGGCCGCATTGCGCGTGATGGAATCGAGCGACGCGACCACTGCCAACGGTTCCTGCTGCGCGCCGAAGCCAGGCTCGATCAATTCATGCTGCGGAGGCGCGGCGTTCGACGGCCAGACCGATCCGATCACAGCAAACCTGTACGTCAATGGTGAGATCGCCGAACTGCCAGAGGCGGCGGTGCTGGCGTCTCTCGGTTGTGGCAATCCCACGGCGCTGGCAGAGCTCAAGCAAGGCGAGACTGTACTGGATCTCGGCTCCGGCGGTGGAATCGACGTACTCCTCTCCGCGAGGCGTGTTGGGCCGACCGGTAAGGCGTACGGTCTGGACATGACCGACGCGATGCTCGATCTGGCGCGCCGCAATCAGCAGGAGGCTGGCGTCACCAACGTCGAGTTCCTCAAGGGACAGATCGAAGCGATTCCCCTCCCGGACGCGTCGGTCGACGTCATCATCTCGAATTGCGTGATCAACCTTTCGGGTGACAAGCGGCAAGTGCTAGCTGAGGCATTTCGCGTGTTGAAGCCGGGCGGACGGTTTGCGGTGAGCGATGTCGTAGTGCGCGGCACCGTGCCAGCGAAGGTTCGGGAGAGCATGGAGCTCTGGGTCGGATGCATCGCCGGTGCGCTCGAGGAATCCGAGTTCGCGAGACTTCTTACCGACGTCGGCTTCGAAGAGCCGTCCTTTGAACCTACCCGATTCTACAATGCCCAGGACGCCGCGGTGTTCCTAGCCCAGTCCGGGCTCGATGTCGCGGCCGTTGCGGACGAGATCGATGGAAAGTTCCTGAGCGCATTCGTGCGCGCAACGAAGCCTAAGTCGACCGAGGCCGCGTGCTGCGGGACTGATTGCTGCGCGTAGCAGCTGAGGGGAAAATCCTTCGCTATCAATGGAGTCGCAATGACCACGACAGCGGATCTGCATGACGTGACGCTTCGCACGGCGGTCCCGGAGGACCTTGTCGATGTCGAGGAGCTCCTCGCTGCAAGCGGGCTGCCGATCACCGGGGTGGCGGA
>PLMM01000105.1 GCA_003142495.1 Gemmatimonadota bacterium
GCCGTCGCTCTTCCCTTCGGAGGAGCCGGAGCTGACGCTCACGACGTGCTGGCCGATTCGCTACGTGGGGCCGGCGCCGGATCGTCTGATCCTGACGGCGAAGCCCGTTGTCGTGCCGCCGCGGGCGTAGGCGTGTAGCGAATCGGGCGCGCGGGAACACAATCGTTAACAAGATTTGAAAAACGATTGAACGGATGAGAAGCACGGACTTGAACGGATAACTGCTGCATTTTCTGCAGTCTCCGTTTCTCTCCGTGCTTCTCATCCGTTCAAGTCGTAGTTCAATTGTTAACGCTCATGTTCCAGCGCCACCCACTAAATCGGCGCACCCGTTGAGCCCTACCTCGCCGATCCCGCCGTCGGGCGCGCGCCCGAGCCCGGCACGCCGTAGTGGTGCCAGACGAAGAACAGGGAGAGGCACAGCAGCGCGACGACCAGAATGCCGATCGTGATTCCGCGTCGTTCGCTGTCGGTGCGTGCGTCGGTTGCCAGCTCTTCGCTCACGTGCACTCCGGTAGGGTTGCCGCGAACGAGGGCAAAAGACTCGCCACGGTCGCAACAGAGTACAGCGGCCGGGCGCCCGCGCCAAGGGGTGACCGCGTTGGGGGCGGTCGCTAACTTTCCACCCGGGCGCGGCAACTGTGTCGCTTCCGCGCGACTTCTCTCCTCCTCGAGCCACTCCCTTATGCGTCTTCTAACGTTCGCGCTCGTCGCTTCGCTCGCACCGATGGTCGCCGTCGCGCAGGGCGCTGCGAAGGCCGCCGCCGGCCCGATCACCGCCACCGAGATCGATGGCGACCTCCGCTTCCTCTCGTCGGATCTGCTCGAGGGACGCGCGCCGGCCACGCGCGCCGACAAGATCACCACCGAGTACCTGGCGGACCAGCTGCGCAGCGCGGGCGTCGAGCCCGGCGTGAATGGCTCGTACTTCCAGATGGTGCCGATCGATGTCGTGAAGGCGGATCCCGCCTCGATCAAGGTGAACGCTACAGGGAAGTCGACGATGACGCTGCGCTCACCAGACGACGTCGTCGTCTTCGCCGGCTCCGCCGTGGAGAAGAGCAGCGCGAGCGGCGAGCTGGTCTACGTCGGCTACGGCGCGTCGGCGCCCGAGTACAAATGGGATGACTACAAGGGGATGGATCTCAAGGGAAAGATCCTTCTCGTGCTCGTGAACGATCCGCCTGCAAGCGCGGCCGAGCCCAAGCTCTTCGGCGGAAAGGCGATGACGTACTACGGCCGCTGGACGTACAAGTACGAGGAGGCCGAACGTCGCGGCGCGGCGGGGGTGCTGATCGTGCACACCACCGAAGCCGCGAGCTATCCGTGGCACACGGTCGTCGGCTCGTGGAGCGGCGAGCAGCGCATGCTTCCGCGCGACGCCTCATCCGCGCCGCCGCTCGGCATGCGCGGCTGGATCACCGACAGCGCCGCCACGGAGCTGCTCAAGCAGGCGGGGCTCGACATGGCGACGCTGCGCAAGGACGCCGAGTCGCGCGACTTCAAGCCGGTGAGCACGGGGATCAACATCGACTTCTCGGCGCGAAATACCGTGAGTCACCTCTCGAGCGCGAACGTGATTGGCGTCGTGCGCGGGCATGACTCGAAGCTCAAGAACGACTACGTCGCGATCAGCGCGCACTGGGATCATCTGGGCATCGGCGTTCCCGTGAATGGCGACTCGATTTACAACGGCGCCGCCGACAACGGATCGGGCGTTGCCTCCGTGCTCGCGATCGCGCGCGCGGCGGCAAAGATGCCGACGACGCGCCGCTCGCTGATCTTCCTCTTCGTGACGGCCGAAGAGTCCGGGCTGCTCGGCTCGCAGTACTATGGTGAGCATCCGACCGTTCCTTCGGCGAGCATCGTCGCCGATCTGAATCTCGACGTCGTCACGGTGCTCGGACGCGTGCGCGACCTCGATGTGATGGGCGACAGCAAGTCGACGCTCGGCCCCATGCTCGCGAGCATGATCCGCTCGCAGGGAATGCGACTCTCACCCGATGCGCATCCCGAGGCGGGGCACTTCTATCGCTCGGATCACTTCTCGTTCGCCATGGTCGGCATTCCCTCGGTGTCGATCGGCGCCGGCGATGACTACGTCGGCAAGCCGAAGGACTTCGGCGAGAAGGCGAACACGGACTACAACGAGCATCGCTACCACCAGCCGGCGGATGCGTACAGCCCAGACTTCGATTTGAGCGGCACGGCGCAGATCTCGAACATCGTGCTGAAGTTCGCGCGCACGCTCGCGAATTCGCCGGTGACGCCAACGTGGAATGCGGATGCGGAGTTCAAGGCCGCGCGCGAGAAGTCGCTGAAGCCGCTTTCGTAGTGGCGGCATGACGGGCGTCGTGCGGGCGCTCCCCGCGGTCGCAGCGGCGATCGCGGACGGTCGGGCGGTGGTCGCGCTCGAGAGCTCGGTGTTCGCGCAGGGGCTGCCGATACCGGCGAACAAGACAGCTGCGCGCTCGATGGTGGAGGCCGTCGAGTCGCGCGGCGCGGTCGCGGCGATCACGGCCGTGGTGCGCGGCATTCCGGCGGCGGGGCTCACGGCCGAGGAGCTCGAGCGCTTTCTTGCACGCGACGGCATCGTGAAGGTCTCCGCGCGCGACCTGGCGCTGGCGATCGCGCGCGGTACCGACGGTGCGACGACCGTCGCGGCGGCGATCAGACTCGCGCATCTCGCGGGCATCGAGGTGTTCGCGACGGGTGGGATAGGTGGCGTCCATCGCGCGCCGCCCTTCGACGAGTCCGCGGATCTCGCCGAGCTCGCGCGCACGCCCGTGATCGTTGTCTGCTCGGGCGCCAAGGCGATTCTCGATCTCCGAGCGACCGCGGAGCGCCTCGACTCGTTGGGCGTGACGGTGATCGGCTATCGCACCGCCGAGCTCCCTGCGTTCTACGGCGCGGAGAGCGGGATCGCCGTTCCACGCGTCGATGAGCTGTCCGAGATCGTCGCGATCTACCGGGCACAGCGCGCGCTCGGCGCGAGCTCAGCGCTGCTCGTGGTGCAGCCTCCGCCGTCCCCGTTCGCGTTGCCGGCATCGGTGGTGGAGCGTGCAGTAGTAGAGGGGGTGCGCGAGAGCACGCGCGCCGGAATTCAGGGTTCGGCGATCACACCATTCCTGCTCGCATATGTCGACAAGGCGACGGCAGGGCGAGCGCGCGAGGTGAATCTGGCATTACTGGAACAGAACGCGGCGCTCGCGGCCTCGATCGCAACGGCGCTCGCGCGCTGATGACACACGCAAAGATCACGCTGAACAGCTATTGAACTCTGCCGTTACGAGACACTAAAATAGGCAAGACCTTTCGACGTCGGAGGATGCTCGCCACATGGCCACGCCCTTCCTGAGTTCCGAGGAGTACGACGAGCGCGCGCACGAGCTGTACAACGAGGGTCAGTACGATGCCGCGCTGGATGTGCTGCGGGAGGGTTTGAATCTCTACCCGGAGTCCGTCGAGCTGCACATCGGGGCTGGATTCGCGCGTCTCGCGCGCGAGGAGTACGCGTGGGCGCGACGGAGCTTCGAGGTTGCGCTGGTGCTCGACGCGCTGCACGAGGAGGCGCTCGCCGGCCTCGGCGAGACGCTGCTCAAGTTCGGCCTGCGCGACGAGGCGATGAAAGCCTTCCGCAAAATTCTCGACCTCGGCTACGACGACGATCTCGATCTCGTGCTGCAGGTGGGGCGCGCACTCTTTCGCGAAGAGATGATGGACGAGGCGCGCGAGTTCTTCGATGTCGGGCGAATCACCGGCCCGCTGGACATCCTGCGCGAGGTCGGGCTGGGCTACGTCCGCCTCGGACAGCCCGCACGGACCTTGTCGGGCGGCGAGCGCCAGCGCCTCGTACTCGCCACCGGGTTGATGCAACCCGGCGGCGGTCCCACGCTCTACCTCTTCGACGAACCGACGACTGGCCTGCACGCCGACGATGTCGCCCAACTGCTGCGAGTGTTCGACCGCCTGATCGCGGCAGGCCACACGCTCATCGTCATCGAGCACAACCTCGACGTGATCGCCGCATCCGACTGGATCGTCGATCTGGGTCCCGAAGGCGGCGACCGGGGCGGCCGCATCGTCGCCGAAGGGCCGCCGGAAACGGTTGCCGCACACCCCGAATCACACACCGGCCGGGCTCTGGAACGGGGCTGGCCGCGGGTCGAACCTTCCGGCCCCGATTGACGTATACGGTAGCGAGACAGACGGACGCCCTTGCCCGCGCCAGATCTGCGGGCGCCGACGTTGACTTCTGCAGGCAGGTGGCGAATGCGGTCCTTCGCGGTCAGGCTCGGGCGGGTCGTTCGCGCGCTTGTGCGCACGCCGCTCTTCACCATCGTGGCCATCGTCACGCTGGCCGTCGGCATCGCGGCCAACACCGCAATCTTCAGCGTGGTCTACGGGGTCCTGCTGAAGCCGCTGCCCTTCGAGCAGCCGGACCGCCTCGCGGGCGTCTGGCACACCGCGCCGGGCCTGGGCTTTCCGCTGGTGAACCAGGGGCCCGCCACCTATCTCACGTATCGGGAAGAGGGCCGCACGTTCGAAGACATCGGCCTGTGGGACAACGTGATGGTGGCCGTGACCGGTCGAGCCGAGCCGGAGCGCGTCCAGGCGATGCGCTTT
>PLMM01000055.1 GCA_003142495.1 Gemmatimonadota bacterium
AGCTGATTCTCGCCGTAGCCGCGCACGGAGTTCGCGCCGCCGGCGTAAAAGCGTTTGCGCGGATGGAGGATGTCATTGAGCCCGTCCACGGCCGAGGTGCTCGACGACGACATCGCGCGCACCCAGCCGCCGCGCAGATGCCCCGCGAGCACCGCCTTGCCGAAGGCGCGGAAGATCGTCGCCTCGCCGGAGACGCGATTGTATCTGAAATCGGAGAGCGTGTACTTCGATGCATGCTCCAAGTCCGCGCGCGCAGCGTAGCCGTCCGATGCATTGAACTCGTCGTTGGTGCGATCCATGTAGTAGTCGAACGACACCGGCGACAGCGCGTTGCGATTGCGCAGCAGCCCGATCGTGGTCTGCTGGCAGACGCCGTAGTTCACGCAGAAGTACACGTCCCCCGCCTCCACCTGCGTTTCCTCGTAGCGATAGACGAGGCTGAGCGGCGTGCGCGGCGCGATGTTGCGGGTGAACGAGAGGCTCGTGCCGTAGCCCTTGTCGATGTAGATCCCCGGCGCGCTCGTGCGGTGCGAGAAGAGCCCCACCCCGACCGTGTTGCGCGGATCGCCGAACCACCGTTGCGTGACGTCGATGCTCGCCTGATAGGTCGGCTTGAGATACGCGTGCGACGAGTCGCCCGGCAGCCCGTTGTCGGCGAGCACGTCGCGAAAGATCCCCGTTCCATTGAGCGCCGGTGCGAGCAGATTCGAGATGACGAGATGCAGATCCAGCCGCCGCGCATTGCCGAAAAAGTTGTAGTCGGTGTATTTCCCCTCCGTCTGGACGAAATCGACCGTGTTGAAGCCCGCGCTCAGCTTCACGGAGTGCAGCCGCGCCTCGTCGACGTTGATGTCGATCAGCTTCGCGCTGTCGCCCCGCGGCGGCAGCACGATCGTGGCGCGGCGGAAGAGATTCGAGCTGTAGAGCGCCTGTTGGCTCTCGATGACGTTGTCGCGCTTGTAGATTTTCCCCGGTTGGAGGGTGATCATCCTCTGCACGATCGTGGGTGGCAGAATCGAGTCGCCGTGCACGGTCACCGATTCCACCGTCGCGATCCAGCGCGGATTCACCTTGATCGTCACCTCGGCCGTGCGCGCACTGTCGTGCACCTCAATCGTGTCCGTGATGATCGCGTCCGCGTAGCCCTTGTCCCAGAGCGCATCGCGCAGCCGCACGTGCGACGTGTCGAGGGCGACGAGGTCGAGCGGGTGGCCGGCGTGCAGGAGCACCGCGTGCTCGATCGTCTTCGCCGTCAGCAGGGTGTCGGACGGTCGGAGCACTACGACAGAGTCGACCATCACGGGCAATCCTTCCGTGATCTTGAACGTCACGCGCACGCGATTGGTGTGCGACTTCGCGCGAGTGACGACCGTGTCGACCTCCGTCTCACGGTAGCCGCGCTTGTAGTAATACACCTTGATACGGACGACATCGCGCGCGAGCTCGAGGTGATCCAGCGTGCGCGTCTCGTACACCAGATGCGATTGCGTGAACAGGCAGAACGGCTTGAGCAGGAGGGATCGGCATCCGGACGCCTTCGTGGCCTGGCCGCCCTCCATGTCGCCGATGTCGATTGCCTTGGTCGCCCCGACGTACTTGACCTCGTCGACCACGGGATGCGTGCGCTCTCGCGCCGCCTTCGTGGACAGCTCGACCTGCTTGCTCGGCTGCTCTGGCGGAGGCGCCGTGGTCGTGTCTTGCGCCAAAAGTCCCCGCGCGCACAAGAGCGCGGGGACGGCGAGCACCAGACGAAGGTAGGCGCACCATGCAGTAGCGGGATGGCCCATATGGACGGCCTCTAATGCAATCGGCAGGCCGGGCGCCGTTCCGGCGCCGCAGCCCTACAGCCCTGCGAGCAGGGTGTCGTTGTTGGCGGTATTCTGAATCCGCTTGATGAGCCACTCCATCCCCGCCTGCGGCGGCATCTGCTGCAGCCCCCGGCGAAGAGTGAAGATCGCGTCGATCTGGTCGGGGCGGAACAGCTTGTCCTCGCGCCGCGTCCCACTCGTCGCCACGTCGATCGCCGGGAAAACGCGCTTCTCGGCCAATCCGCGGTCGAGCTTGATCTCGCTGTTTCCCGTGCCCTTGAACTCCTCGAAGATCACGTCGTCCATCCGTGATCCCGTCTCGACGAGCGCCGTCGCGATGATCGTGAGCGAGCCGCCGCCGTTGGCGGGCGAGACCGAGCGCGCCGAGCCGAAGAAGGCCTTGGGCTTCGCCATCGCCGTTGCATCGAGTCCGCCGCTGAGGGTGCGCCCCGTACCGCGCTCCGCCGTGTTGTGCGCGCGGGCGAGTCGCGTGATCGAGTCGAGCACGATCACCACGTCCTTCCCCTGCTCGACGAGTCTCCGCGCGCGCTCGAGCGTCATGTCCGCAACGTCGACGTGGCGCTCCGCCGGCATGTCGAAGCTCGACGCGACGACTTCGCCGCGTCCCCACTCGATCATCTCGCTCACTTCCTCGGGACGCTCATCGACGAGGAGGACGAGCAGCGTCGCCTCGGGATGATTGATCGCGATCCCCTCGGTGATCGCCTGCAGGAGCATCGTCTTTCCGGCACGTGCCGGCGCGACGATGAGGGCGCGCTGACCGTAGCCGATCGGCGCGATCAGATCGATCGCGCGTCGCGTGAGCTCGGGGCTGATCTTGGGGGACTGCCCGGTCTCGAGTGTCAGCTTGCGCTCGGGATACGAAGCGATGAGCGAGCTGAAATCGGGACGACGGAGCACGCTCGACGGATCGCCGCCGTTCAGCGACTGTACTTCCGCCACCGCAAGCCTGCCGCGCTGATCACGCCCCGTGGTGGCCTCGAGCAGATCGCCGCGTCGAATCGCGTACTGCTTGACGAGCTGCGGCGGCACGAATGCATCGTTCGGAGACGGGAGGTAGCTCTCCTCCGCGCGCCGAATGAAGCCGCCTTCGCGCGCCGTGTCGAACCACCCTGTGGTCGTTCCGTCGGCGACGAGCACCGAGACGGGTGCATTCGAGTGCTGCTCGGGGCGTGGTCCGTT
>PLMM01000311.1 GCA_003142495.1 Gemmatimonadota bacterium
TTCCTTGCGCCAAAAGGAGAGATACTGAATCGGGACGACGGAGGTGAGCGTGTCGCTGTGCGCGACGCGGCGACCGTAGCCGTAGGTGTAGCCGCGAGAGTTGTCGGCGGAGAGCTCGGCGCGGATGGGATGCCAGCTGAGGGTGCGGACGATCTTCGCGTTGAGGGAGTCGAGAGCGGAGAGGACGGAGTCGCGGGTGCCGATGCGCGCGAGGGTGGGCATGAGCATGACGACATCCGCGCTGGCGCCTGCTGCGATCGCATCGTGGAGGGAGCGGCTAGCGATGAGCGAGAGTGCGGAGTCGGCGGCGAGGAGCGTTTGGCGCGAGGTGAGTTGCGCAGGGGAGAGTGGCTGCGGCGCGGAGGGCGTTGCTTGCGGCGAGGGAGTCGCGCGCGAGGGCGGGGCGGAGTGCGAGCAGGCGGCGAGTGCGGCGGCGAGGGCTACTATGGTGAGTGGGCGCATTGAGCAAAGTGTGTACGGACAGTGGCGTTCGGCAACGGCACTTACTGCGCCCTTAGGCTTCTTTCACACAATTCGAACAATTCACTTCAAGGCATTGGAAGGAACCATGTCAGCAGCCGCACCAGCCACGGAGGCGCGTTCATTTCCAACGTCCTAATTCTGCGGTCGCGCAGTTGTTCAGGCGTCCACCACGGTGTTTCGAGGCGAGAGATGCGAAGGGACGCGCGTTCCGATCCATCCGTCAGATAACGAGCCAGGGAAACTTCTTCATTGACACACAAGCGCTCCACGCGCGCTCGATGAGCGAGGTCGTACGGAATGCCGCGAGAGTTGATTCGGGCGTGCGTCGCCTCGTGAACGATCGTGAGCGCGATGTCTTCCGCGTCCTTGTAAGTGAAACTCTGAGTGGTCAAGGCGCACGCGCGTAGATCATCCCAATAGGTCGCTCCCGGTTGTTTGAAAATCAGAATGTATCGCAGATCCCTTCGAATTCGGTCGAGTCGCTTGGGCTGATGTCGCGCGATGATTTCGAGCGCACTCATTACGTTCGCAAAGTACGGTGTTGGGTCTTCTCCGTCGTCGGTGAGATCGACGACGTCGATGCCAAGACACTTCTGCTGTGGCGCTGTCCGGATTAGATACGGGTACAGCGCGGCACGCACGGTCAGGCGTCTTATTCGTCTCGCGACCTGCGGCAAATTTTGCTTCATGCTCCGCGCGGTTTGTCACCCTTGCTGCAACGAAACTCTATTCTATCGTGCTGCAGGCAACTCGTCACTCCGTGGTCGCTCGGTCCTCAATGAAAATCATGCCCCTTCCACCCCTCGAGATCGTCCCCCGCCTTCAGCTCCCGAAACACCACGCCCTTCAAATTCACCACCGTCTGCTCCACCTGCAGCGTGCCCCGCACCAGAATCAGTGGCGCCGTCGAGATCATCAGAGCCTGCTTCTCGAACAGCTTCGGCAGCACCACGACGTTCACCAGCCCCGTCTCATCCTCGAGCGTCAGAAAGACAAATCCCTTCGCCGTTCCCGGCCGCTGTCTGCAGATCACCAGCCCCGCCGCCGCCACATCGTGCGTGCCATCGGGGAGCGCGATAATCTCGCGCGCCGTGCGCACGCCGTTCTGCTTCAGCATCGCGCGGAGATGCAGCATCGGATGCCCGTTCAGCGATAGTCCCGTCATTCGATAATCCGACGCTGTAATCTCTCGCGCGGACATCGCCGGCACCGAACCCGGCACCTCGAGCTTGATGCGCGACGGCGCCAGCGGCCCCGCATCGCCGCGCTCGATCTCGAGCATCCGCCACACCGCCGCGCGACGCCGTCGCGCGCTCGGCTCATCCGGCACGAAACAGTCGAGCGCCCCACCCTCGGCCAGCGCGCGCAGCGCGCGTCGATCGAGTCCCGAGCGTTGCACCACATCGCCGATCGATGCGAATGTCCCACCCTGCTCGACGGCGCGCTGCAACAGCTCGCGCGACTTGCCGCCGATGCCGCGCACGAGACGGAGCCCGAGTCGCACCGCGAAGCTCTCGCCCACGGGCTCGAGCGTCGAGTCGTAGCGCGAACGCGAGGCATCCACCGGGAGCACAGCCACGCCGTGGCGCTTCGCATCCTCGATGAGTGTGCCCGGCGAGTAGAAGCCCATCGGCTGCGCGTTCAGAATCGCCGCGAGAAATTCCGGCGCGTAGTAGTGCTTGAGATACGCGCTCGCGTACACGAGCAGCGCGAAGCTCGCCGCGTGCGATTCCGGAAAGCCGTAATCAGCGAAGGCGTTGATCTGGTTGTAAATCCGCTGCGCGACATCCTGCGAGAATCCGTTCTTGAGCATCCCCTCGATCATCCGCTGACAGATGTCCGCCATGCGCTCGCGGCTGCGCTTGTGCCCCATCGCGCGCCGCAGCGTGTCTGCTTCGCCCGCGGTAAATCCCGCGGCGGCGATCGCCACCTGCATCCCCTGCTCCTGAAAGAGCGGAACGCCAAGCGTGCGCTTTAAAATCGGCTCGAGCGATGGATGTGGATACGTCACCTCTTCCGTGCCCGCCTTGCGCCGGAGATATGGATGCACCATCTCGCCCTGGATCGGCCCCGGGCGAATGAGCGCGACCTCGACGACGAGATCGTAGAAGCAGCGCGGCTTGAGTCGCGGCAGCGTGTTCATCTGCGCGCGGCTCTCCACCTGGAACACCCCGATNNGTCCACAGATCGATCGTGTGGCCGCGCATCGTGCGCACGTACTTGAGACAATCCTGAATCAGTGTGAGCATGCCGAGTCCGAGGAGGTCGATTTTCACGAGCCCCATCGCCTCGACGTCGTCCTTCTCCCACTGAATCACCGTGCGATTCTCCATCGACGCCGGCTCGATCGGCACGATCGTCGACAGCGGCTCGGCCGTGAGCACGAAGCCGCCCACGTGAATCGAGCGATGGCGCGGGATGTTGTGCATCCCCTGCACGATGAGCGGGAGCGCCTTCACACGCGCGTCGTCGGGATCGAGCCCCGCGCGACGGAGGAGCGTGCCCGGCTCGGTGGGGCGGATGGCCGTGTTCGGATTGCGACGCTCGGTGTGGTCGTCGCGACCGTGCTGATCGACCCACGCGGGGATCTCGCGATTCGTCGAGCGCGCGTTGCGCTCCTGCTCCTCGAGTGCGCGCGTGCGGTTCACGACCTCGGTTCCGCGCACGAGATGACTCCCGATGCGCTCGGCGTTCGCCTCCTCGCTGTGACGGTCGACCGCTACTATGCCGTCTTGCGCGACATCGGCCTCCACCTGCATCGCCTCGGCCGTCGCGCGCGCGGAGAAGCGATCGCTCATCGCGGCGAGCGTGTCCGCCTGCTCCACTGAAAAGCCGAGCACGCGACAGGCATCGCGCACGGCGGAGCGGCCGCGGTAGGTGATCTGCTCGCACACCATCGCCGCGTGCTCGCGGCCGTAGCGCTCGTAGACGTACTGCAGCACCTGCTCGCGATCACGGTGCGCGAAGTCGATGTCGATGTCGGGCGCCTCGTGGCGATCGTCGCTCAGAAATCTTTCGAAGAGGAGATTGAGCTTGATCGGGTCGACGGCGGTGATGCCGATGCAAAAGCACACCGCGGAGTTGGCGGCCGAGCCGCGCCCCTGACAGAGCACGCCGGCGCGATTGGCGAAGCGCACTATATCCCACACGATCAAAAAGTAGCCGGCGAGGCCGAGTCGCTTGATGAGTGCGAGCTCGTGCGTGAGCTGCGCGCGCTGGCGTGCGTTGACGGTTCCCCAGCGCTCGGCCGAGCCCTGGGCGACGAGGCGCTCGAGATATTCGTCGGCGCTGACGCCGGGCGGGAGCGGGAATGCGGGGAGCGTCGGATGCAGATCGTGCAAGCGGAATGCGCAGCGCTCGGCGATGGCGAGAGTTGCTTTCACACCATCAGGATGATGACTCCAGCGCTTCACCATCCGCGCGGGACTCTGCAGCCGCCACTCGGCGTTGGGGCGGAGGCGCGTGCCCATCTCGTCGAGCGTGCGCTGGTGGCGGAGCGAGGAGAGCACGTCGTGCACGATGCGGCCGGAGCTGCGCGCGTAGTGGACGTTGTTGGTGACGACCCACGGCACGTTCAGCGTGCGCGCGATCTCGATGAGTGGCGCGAGGAGCGCGCGCTCTTCTTCCAAGCCATGATCCCAGCACTCGATGGCGAGGCGACCATCGAAGATCTCGTGCAGACGCGCGGCGGCCTCGCGCGCGCCTGCGACATCGCCGGCGCGGAGTCGGCGAGGGACGAGCCCGCGCGGGCAACCAGTCAACGCGAACAAACCCTTCGCGTGCGCGGCGACGGTGCTTAGCGGGAGGGATGGGCGCCCACGCGGGCAGTCCATGCGCGCGCGCGTGATCATTGTCGAGAGATTGCCGTAGCCCGCGCGATCCTCGGCGAGGAGCACGAGATGGTGCGGCACGCCGCCCTCGCCCTCGACGGTGATCTCGGCGCCTACGATGCACTCGAGCGCATCGCCCTCGCCCGCCTGTGCGAAGGCGACGATGCCGCCCAGCTCATCGTGATCGGTGATCGCGAGCGCGTGGTAGCCGAGCTCCACGGCGCGATCGACGAGCTCCGCGGGATGCGACGCGCCGTCGAGGAGGGAGAACGCGGAGTGGCAGTGGAGCTCGACGTATGGAGCTCGCGCGCGAACGGCCTCAGTCATACCATCCCTGCACGAACCAGCGCTCGCGCTCGCGGAAAGCGAGGAGCTCGCCGCTGTCGGATTCGCAGCGCCAGTAGTCGCGCGCGTAGCCGTCCTTCCACCAGTCGCCGGAGAGTCGCTCGGGGCCCGCGGCGCGTCCGATCGCGACGCGCCGCTCGCGCCACCAGAGCGCGCACGGACGATCGCCGTCCCACTCGACGTCGACGGTCTCCGGAGTTTCGAGCAGGCGAAGCGCGGGCGCGCGCGGCGGCTCGGTGGCCTTCTCGATGCTCACCGCTTTATCACTCTCGCACCACGCGCCATTGCGCTCGATGCGATGCTCGTCCCGCAGCGCGGGGCGCACCACAGCTTGCGCGCCGAGCTCCGCACGCAGGCGCGCGAAGGCTGCGTCGGCGGCAGCGGGGTCGTGCCAGCCGAGCGCGAGGAGATCGCCCTGCTCGCTCAATGCGGGCGCCGTAGATGTGATCGCAACCGCGAGTCCGCACACGGGCGCGGTGAGTGTCCACGTGTCGAGCAAGGCGCGGCAGTGTTCGACCAACGGCGCCGCACGCGCGACGGGACGCGGGAGCTGCACCTGGCGCGTGACCGTGTGCGCCGCGGCGCCGGACGGGAGCGCGCTGCGGCGATCGTCGAGGGTGAGCGTGATCGCGATCGTCGCCGCGGCGCGTCCCTCGGATGCGAGCGCCGAGGCGAGGCGATCGATGACGGGGCGGAGGAGAAAGAGCACTGGCTCCATCGTCGTCGTCGGCGACGAGAGCTCCACCTCGGCCGCGTGTCGCGCGGAGACCGATGCGAGCACGGGGCGGCGCACATCTTCGCCGCGCGCGAGCCGCCACGCGGAGAGTCCGGTCGCGCCCCAGCGCCGCTCGACGTCTTCGCTCTCGAGCGCGGCGAAGGCGCCCGCGGATCCGATGCCGAGTGCGGCGAGCGTTGCGCGGAGCTCGCCTTCCATCGGGATGAGCGCGAGCGGGGCGGGCGCGAGATACGCAGCGTCGCCGCCGGCGGGGACGATGAACGATGCTTCGACGCTCGTGCGGCGGCCGGGCGCGGCCCACGTCGCCGCGCGCGCAACGACGCACGAGCTCGCGATCGCGACGCGCGCGCGCGGATGCCACGCGCCGGCGATCTCCGCGAGCGCGCGCACGAGCATCCGCTCGCCGCCTTGAGCCTCGAGTCCGTGCGCGCCGATCCACCAGAGTCCCGGCTCGTGCGCGGCCGGCGTCACCTGCGGACTCGCTACGAGGAAGTACGCCGAGAGCTCGGCGATCGCGCTCGCGATGGACGTGTCGCTCCAGTCGAGGATCTCGAGTGCGGCGCAGCGTGCACGCGACTCGAGCGCCGTCATCCCGCTGCGCACGCCCGCGCGCGCGGCGGCGCCGGAGACTGTGCGCAGCTTGCCGTCGCTCAGCAGCGCGACAAGCGCGTCATCCCACGAAGGCGGAGCTGCGCTTACGGCGTGGAGCGGTGGGTGGGACGGAGTTTGTCGCGGCGGCTTTTGCGGTGACGGATTTTCCCGCTGCGGATTTGTCTGGGTAGGAGGTGATGGTGGGAGTTGATGGAGCGGGGACGTATGGGCGTTCCGGGTGCGCCACACCGCGGCGATCGGGAACCTCGGGATGCGCACACAGGCGACGCGCCACTGCTCTGCCATAACTCACCTCAATCGTCCGGCGTTTACCACCCTTCTCCAGCGTGATCGTGGTCGTGCGTTCGGAGCGCTTGCCGCTCCCATTCGCCGCGCGCGCCGGATCGCGTGCGGCGAGTCGTATTCGAACCGAGCTTCCCGTTGCGTCGCCACCGTGCTCGCCGGTGACGACGAATGCGGCGCCGACATCGCGCGCGAGTCGTGTGAGTCGCACCGCGAGCACGCGCGAGAGCTGCGGCGCGCCGTCCATAACCACGAGCGCGAAGGCGCCGGAGCGGAGAAGGAGATCGGCGCACCACGTCGCTCGTGCGCTCGTGGTTGGGCGGATGATCCAGAGCGGCGCGCGCTCGCTGCCAACGTGCGCCCAGTCGCGCGGCGCGAGCGTGCGCGTGGCGTCGATGTACGCGATCCATCGTCCACCGCTCGCGGCGGCGGTGGCGAGCGTGCGGAGCATCGACGTGCGCCCGCTGCCGCTTGCGCCGGTGATCTCGGTGAGCCGCCCGCGCGGAATGCCGTGTCCAACGAGGAGCGCGTCGAGCTCGGCGATTCCCGTGGGGAGCGGCGCGCGATCGGGGCGGGCGCTCTCCTGGATGGCGCCGAGCTGCAGCTTCAACTCCCGAACAGAAGCCGAAAGGTCAGGAGACGCGAGGACGCGCGCGGGGGCGGTCATCGTGTGATCAGCGCTCGCTTACGAGGTCGTTCGCGTCGGCGAACGGGAGTGCATCGTTCGCGAAGGTGAAGGTGCCCTGCTCCTTGATCTCGTTCGCTGCGCGGAGGAAGGCGCCGAGTGCGGCGCGGCTGAGCGAGGATCCGACGCTGATGCGTTTGACGCCGAGCGCGGCGAGCTGGGAAACGGAGAAAGGAGCGCCCTTGATCCCCATGATGACGTTGACGGGTTTGCTCACGGATGAGCACACCGCGCGGATGTGATCGGCCTTGACGATGCCAGGCGCGTAGAGGACATCGGCGCCGGCGGCCTCGAAGGCCTGGAGGCGGCGGATGGTGTCGCCCAAGTCGGGCTTGTTGTGCAGAAAGTTTTCTGCGCGCGCGACGAACATGAACGGGAAGGGGAGCGCGTGCGCGGCTTCGGCGGCGGCGGCGACGCGCTCGGTGGCGTGCGCGATGTCGTAGATGGGCGAATTCGGATTGCCGGTGGCGTCCTCGATCGATGCGCCGACGAGTCCTGTAGCGGCGGCGAGGCGGATGGTTTCCGCGGCGGCTTCGGGTGCGTCGCCGTAGCCGTTCTCGAGATCGGCGGCGACGGGGAGATCGGTTGCGTCGATGATCGCCTTCGCGTTGGCGAGCGCGTCGTCGCGCGTGACGGAGCCATCGCCGTCGCGGCGGCCGAGCACGAAGGCGAGGCCGGCGCTGGTGGTGGTGAGCGCTTCGAAACCGAGCTTGGTGAGGATGCGCGCGGTGCCCGCGTCCCATGGATTGGGGATGACGAATGCACCGGCGCGCGCGTGTAGCGCCTGGAATGCGTTTGCTTTGTCGGCTTGCGTTGCGCGCATGGTCACGTGGTGGTAGCGGTTATGAAGGAAAGGTCGAGCTGCTGGCTCACGGGTGCGGCTTCGAGCATCGCGGGATCGTCGTCCGCGTCGTCGCGCATGCCACGACTCTCGGGGCGCACGCCGTAGCGTTTGCAGAGCATGTCGAAGAAGCGCGCGAGTCCCTCGCGATAGCGGTCGCCTACATGATGGCCGCGTGCATAGGTCGTGCGATAGCGTGCGGCGAGATGTGGGAACTCCTGCTCGATGAAGGGGAGGTAGCGCTTGCGCGCCTCGTGCTGCAGGCGGAGGGCGCAGGCGCCGACATACGTCGCGCCGGCCTCGGCCACGCGCTTCACGAGCGCCTCGAGATCGGAGGGATTGTCGGTGATGCCGGGGAGCACGGGCATGCAGTTGATCCCCGCGTCGATGCCGGCTTCGCGGAGCCGCGCGAGCGCGCGGATGCGCGCCTCGGGGGTGGGCGCGCGCGGCTCTAGCCGGCGGGCGAGCGCGCGGTCGAGGGTGATGAGCGAGAGGTGCACGGAGAGCTCGGAGAGCGCCGAGATGCGCGCGAGCACGTCGACATCGCGCGTGATGAGCGCGCTCTTCGTGATGATCACGATGCGCAGCCCCGGATGTTCGGCGAGCACCTCGAGGATGCTGCGCGTCACCTTGAAGTGTCGCTCGGCCGGCTGATACGGATCGGTGGCGGTGCCGATGATGATCGACTCGCCCTTCAAGAGCGCGAGATGCTTGTCGCTTCCGAAGCGGAGGGTGCGCGCGAGGATGTCGGCGGCGTTGCGCTTGACGAAGATGTGGCGCTCGAAGGCAAGCCAGGGCGGAATGCGCTCGACTTGGGCGGCGGTGCTGTCGACGAGGCGGTCGGCGGCGGATGCGCGCTCCATGACGTAGCGATGTGCGTAGCGCGCGTAGCAGTACGCGCAGCCGAAGGCGCAGCCGATGTAGGGGTTGATGGACCAGTAGGGCATCCCTGTGGCGCGGGTGTCGTTGAGGA
>PLMM01000126.1 GCA_003142495.1 Gemmatimonadota bacterium
GCGGCCCTCCCTGAGAACACCCCATGCGAAGTCACGTTCGCCATTTCGTCGCCATCGCCTGCGCGGCGGGGCTCGTGTTTGGCAGCCTCTCGTGCGGCTCGGACAGCTCCGCGCCCGTGCCCATTGCCTCCCTCGCGCTCTCGCCGGCGAGCGGATCGGTAAACGTCGGCAGCACGCTTCCGCTCACTGCGCAGGCGCAGGATGCGCATGGCACCGTGCTCACGGGGCGGCCGATCACTTTCGCGTCTTCGGACACGAACATCGCGACGGTGTCCGCCTCCGGAGTGGTCAGCGGAGTCGCGCCCGGCTCGGTCTCCGTGACCGCCACGAGCGGCGCGAAGAGCGCGCAGGCGCAGGTGACCGTGATGGCCGTGCGCGACGACTGGGTTACCTACGGCCACGACGTGAGGCGCTCGTCGGCTTCACTCGGCAGCGTCACTGGACCGCTCTCGCTTTCCTGGTCGTATGTGCCGCCGGGCACCTCCGGGCATGCTCTCAGCTCCGTACTCAACGCGATTGGAACCGTCGAGGGCGTGTTCGTGCGCAGCTCGCTCAACTCGGGATACGGCTACGGACTGTCGCCGGCGATCGATCGAGTGTCGCCCAGCGGACAGCACGTGTGGACGTTCAACATGGGGACGGATGCCGATTTCGGTGACTGGGCGTCGCTCATGGGCAATCGCATCATCGTGAACTCGGATGGCACCCGCTTCGTCGACCAGACGACTGGGGCATCGGCGCACAGCAATGGCGTCGACACGTGGGGCGAGATTCTCACCGACTCGTCGACGCTGTACTTCGCGAACGACGTGCAGATCGACGGGCCCGGTGTGTATGCGGGCGCGTACGACAGTGCGTTCAAGGCACGCTGGTCAGCGAACAAATTTCAGAGCTGCAGAGGCTCCGCATCCGCAACGGCGGGCGGGCTTGCGCTCAACAGCGGCGTGCTGTTCTACGCGCCGACGTACCACGTGGGCAAGACGACGACGGTTCTGCCGTTCGCGTCGGGAGTCGTCGCGCTCAACGCGACGACTGGTGTGCGGCAGGGTAATCACGCGAGCACCCCATACAGCCGCATCAGTGCGGATGGCTCGCGCGTGTATCTGATCGAGAATCAGACGACGCTCGTGGCGCTCGCGCAGTCGGATCTGCACGTGGTGTGGTCGGCATCGATCACGAATCCGGGCGAGCAGTCGCCGGTGATCGCGAACGGGCTCGTGATCGTGGGCACGTCATCGGATGTCGAGGCGTTCAATGCGGCGAGCGGCGCGAAGAGCTGGAGCTCCGCGGCATTGAGTGGTGTGGCGGCGCACTGGTCCTCGACGTTTCAGGGCGGGAATTGCGGGAACGTGCAGATCCCGGTGTCGTTCGGCGCCACCGCGACGATCGCCGCGGCGCTCGGCAGTCGCACGCTCGTCGTGACAGCGAGTGATGGCGTACACATTCTCGCGCTTGGTACCGGCGCGGATCTTTGGCATGGGCGGATCGCCGGAATCGTGGGCACGGCGGCGAATCCCGTGATCGTGAATGATCCGTCTCGCGGCGCCATCGTGTACGTGGAGGACTACACGAAGCTCTACGCACTCACGCCGCCGGCCGCGCTCGCCGTGGTTGGCGACGCCCGCGCGATCAGCGCCAATGGAATGAAAAAACGACCGTAGCGCTGCACTCGATTCGGGGCGCGCGCGCACTTACGAACGGTGCGTGCGCGTGCTACGATGGACGGACACCTCATCTTCCGTCCTCTCTCTCTCGAGACTTGCGATGCGCCCGCGCTCTCGTTCGATCCTCTCGTCCGCCATCCTCCTAGCCGTCGCAACGCCCTGCGCGCTCGCCGCGCAGCAGTCCAAGAAGAAGGAGCTCGTGGGCAAGACCACGACGCCCGCGAGCACGGCTGCAGACTCGGGATCGCTGATACTGCCGAGTGGCCTCAAGGCGCGCGCCATTGGGCCGGCCGTGATGGGCGGGCGCGTGTCGAGCATCGCGCTGGACCCCGCGGATCCGTGGACGTTCTACGTCGGGCTCGGCACCGGCGGGATCATGAAGAGCTCGGACAACGGCTCGACATTCGCGGCGATTTTCGAGCACGAGGCGGTGGCAGCGATCGGCGACATCGCGGTGGCGCCATCGAATCCGAAGATGATCTACGTGGGCACCGGCGAGGCGAACGATAGGAATACGGTGAGCTGGGGCGCCGGCGTCTACACGTCGAGCGATGGGGGCACGACCTGGGCGAAGGCAGGGCTCGAGAAGACGCACGCGATCGCGCGCATCGTCGTGCACCCAACCGATCCGCAAACAGCATGGGTTTGCTCGCCGGGCGATGTGTGGCAGCCGGGTGAGCGCGGGATCTACAAGACGACGGACGGCGGCAAGTCGTGGAAGAAGACATTCTCCGCGCCCGCTCCCTTCGAATCGCGCGCCGGATGCGGTGATCTCGCCATCGATGCGAGTGATCCCAACGTATTGTACGCCACGCTCTACGGCCGGCGGCGGCGCCCGTGGGATTTCGTGTACGGCGCCGCCGCAACCGACGGCAAGGACATCGGCGGAATCTTCAAGAGCAGCGACGGTGGAGTCACGTGGACGAAGCTGACCTCGGGGCTTCCGGCGATGACCGGGCGCATCGGGCTCGCGGTCTACGCGAAGAATCCGAAGACGGTGTACGCGGTCGTGCAGAGCGATGCGGGAGGGACGTCGGATCTCGAGGATCCGTACAGCAAGGCGGGCGGAGTGTTTCGGAGCGATGACGCGGGCGCGACGTGGACGCGGCAGAGCAAGCTTGATCCGCGCCCCTTCTACTTCAGTCAGATTCGTGTCGATCCGCAGAACGACCAGCTCGTCTACGTGCTCGGCTTCATGCTGCACGTTTCCGAAGACGGCGGGAAGACGTGGCGGGAAGATCGCTTCAAGGGCGTGCACTCCGACAACCACGCGCTCGCGCTCGATCCGCATTTGCCGAAGCGGATGCTGCTCGGCACCGATGGCGGATTGTACGAGAGCTACGACGGCGGCGCGGGGTGGGCGCACCTCAACCGCTTCGCGTCGGGAGAATACTTTCGCGTCAGCATGGACAACTCGGTTCCGTATCGCATCTGCGGCGGGCTGCAGGACAACGAGAACTGGGTTGGGCCGAGCGACACGCGCAGCAAGGAGGGGATTCGCAACGCGGACTGGAAGGCGATCGGTGGAGGCGACGGCTCCTACTGCGCGTTCGATGCCGCCGATTCGAATCTCGTCTACGCGGAATCGCAGCAGGGCTTTCTCTTTCGACGCGATTTGACGAGCGGGCAGGACAAGGATCTTCGGCCGCAGCCAACCGAGGGACAGCCGGCGTTTCGCTTTCACTGGACGTCGCCGCTGGAAGCGAGCGTGCACGACAAGGGCGCGCTCTACTCTGCGGGGAATCACGTCTTCAAGCTCACCGAGCACGGCGAGCGCTGGCACGTGATCTCTCCCGATCTCTCGTCGAGGAGCTACGAGAAGATGACGACGGTGGGAAGCGGCGCCGAGGATTTCGGGGTGGTATATGCGCTCGCGGAGTCGCCGGTGAAGGCGGGAGTGTTGTGGGTTGGCACGGATGAGGGGAAGCTCTGGCGCACGGACGACGATGGAGGTGCGTGGGCCGATCTCACGGCTGGCGTGCCGGCCGCGGCGAAGGGGAGCCGCATTAGCGGGATCGCCGCGAGCGCGACCGATGCACAGGTGGCGTACATCGCCATCGATGCGCACCGCGAAGGGAATTACGCGCCGCTCCTGTTTCGCACTGCGGACGGCGGGAAAACGTGGTCGAGCATCGCCGCGAATTTGCCCGCGGACGCGCCGGTGAAAGTGATTCGCGAGGACTCGAAGAATCCGCTCGTGCTCTTCGCCGGAACTGAGTTCGGCTTGTGGACGACGGTCAACGGCGGTCGTAGCTGGTTTCAGCTTGGCCAGCTGCCGACGGTTGCGGTCGATGACATTCGCGTGCAGGAGCGCGATCGCGATCTCGTGATCGCGACGCACGGCCGGAGCCTGTACGTGCTCGACGATCTCACGCCGCTCGAGCAGCTCACGCCAGCGGTTCGAGCCGACAGTGCGTATCTCTTTCCTCCGCGGGCCGCGCTCGGCTTCGTCGCGCTTTCCGGCTACGTTGACTCGAACGGAAACGAGACGTATCGGGGGAGCAATCCGGCCGAGGGCGCGCTGCTCACCTTCTGGCTCAGGAGCTTTGCGAGCGAGCCGGTGAAGATTTCGATCAAGAATGCGCAGGGGCAGCCTGTCGCGAATCTTACGGCGCCGGCGGTGGCGGGGCTCAATCGCTTGTCGTGGGATCTGCACCTGACGAAGGATCTGCGCACTGAGTATGGCGGAGACGGCGGGAAGCCGGTGCCGGAGGGCGAGTATGTCGTCACGCTCAAGGTTGGCACGCACGAGAGCACACAGAAGCTCGTGGTGCGATACCTCGCGGGGGTCATTACGAGATGATTGTCACAACACGCCCGACAGGAAACCTTCCATGAGACTGGTCGAATCGCACACCATCGCTCGAGTGGTCGCCGTCGTCGCACTGCTCGCGGGGAGCAGCGCTCTCGAGGCTCAGACGATAACCGGATCGGTGCGCTCGCCGAGTGGAGCGGTGGCGGGAGCGACGGTGCGCTTGCTCGAGCTGGAGCGCGTCGTGCGTACGGGAGCGAGCGGCCACTTCACCTTCGGCGATGTGCCGAATGGCACCTATCGCGTGTTCACGGCGGCGCAGGGCTTCGCGTCGGCGACGGACACGGTGCGCGTTTCGGGCGCGACGACAACGATTGCGGTGACGCTTCGTGAGTCGCCGACGCGACTCGCCGACGTCGTGGTGTCGGCGTCGCCGACCGCTGGGCTCACGAGCGAGCAGTATCAGTCGACCGCGTCGAAGACTCGTACGGATCTATTGGCGAGCCCCGGCACGACGT
>PLMM01000027.1 GCA_003142495.1 Gemmatimonadota bacterium
TACCACGTGGTCGCGCGTGACGGGCATCCGACGACGGGGAGCTACAATTTCGTGTTGCGGGGGGTGGGGGCGAAGTAAGCTGGGGTGAACTCTTGTCACCAGTCGGTGACTAACGCCCGCTGTCGTCCAGCAACGCCCGCGTCACCGCCGCCACCATCTTCTCGACCCGCCGCCACCCCTCGGGCGTCGCCGGATCAAACGCCGGCGTTGGCGCCGCCCGCGAGCCCGCCCGCCTCGAACCCGGCGCATGCGCCGCCCGCAACGCGAACAGGGTGAGCGCGGCGCTCAACAGCTCCAGCAAGGCCGGAAGATCCACGTACGGCGGGATGCGGTGCTTCTCCCTGAGCGCCACGATCATTCGCCCGTGCAGCTCCTCGCGCTGCATCGAAGTTGCCACACCCAGCGACGCCCCTCCCTCCACGAGCTCCGCCCCAGCCGAGGCGAGCAGCAATGTGCCGCCCGACAGCGCCGCCCATTCCTCGAGGAGGAGCGTCTCGACCGCCTCCGCAAGCGACTCATCCCCCTCGCTCCCATCTTCCCCGAGCCCCACCCTTGGCCAGATCATCCGCTCCGCACCCAGTGCCGAAAGCACGCCATCCAGCCCGCCAAAATAGCGGTAGATGAGCACCTTGTCGCACCGCGCCGCCTCCGCGAGCGAATTGACGCCGATCCCCGCGACTCCCTCCGCGGCTACGATGGCCGCCGCACTCTCCAGAATGACGGCGCGGGTGGCAAAACGATCTCTTGGCATCGAGCCTATTGTCACTAGTCAGTGACAAGATATTGTCACTGACTAGTGACATGCAAGCGCTTTCGTAGGCACCCGGACCCTTTCCGCCCGCACCCCGCTATTTACCAAGGCCAGCCACTGGCTCATCGCTTGCACCGCTGTCCGCAATCGCCCGCTTTCCTTCCGGGTGACCGGTTCATTATGATGTAGCCCCCCCACCTCACGCGTGTGCGCATCCGCTCGCACGCGCGCCAGCGTGGGATCCCCGCCACAATGAGTGCTCGATGCGCGCAGCACGCTGGTCGAAATTCAGTTCATACATATCCGCGCTCGCCTGCGCGGTCGCACTGCTGTCGTGCGGCGGAGACTCGACCGGGCCGGGTGGCGGCAACGGAAGCGTCACCGTCTCACCCGCAACAAGCTCCGTCGCACTCGGCGCCAGCGTCACGCTCTCCGCCGCCGTGAATGGTCATGCGGTATCCGGATCGAGTGTTTTTTGGAACACGGAGAACGCGACGATCGCGACGGTCTCGAGCGCCGGCGTCGTCACCGGCATTGCTGTCGGAACCGTACGAATCGCCGCGAGCTCCGGCGGTAACTCCGGCTTTTCGACGATCACCGTCATCCCGCAGGGGGTCGCGTCCGTTCGCGTCACGCCTTCGAGTGCCGCCATAACGATCGGCGAAACGGTGCACCTGCAGGCGCAACCGCTCAATGCAGCCGGAGATACTCTCGACGGACGAACGATTACATGGACCTCGGCGAACGATGCCGTCGCGACCGTCGACAGTACGGGGCTCGTCACGGGGGTCTCTGTTGGCGCGACCATCATCACCGCGACGAGCGAGGGGAAGTCCGGTACCGCTGGCATCGCCGTTTCGGACCGAGTCGCCGCGAGCATCGCCGTCGCACCGACATCCGTCACCATCACCACCGGTCAAACCTCGCAGCTCACGCCGACGGTGAAGGACGCGAATGGCGCCGTAATCTCAGGCGCGCCAGTGAGTTGGACCGTCGATCTCGCGAACATCGCGCTCGTGTCGTCCACCGGTCTCGTCACGGGACAGTCGCAAGGGAGCGCGATCGTCACCGCCACGAGTGGCGCGGTGCACGTCAACGTGCCGATCACCATCACGCTCCCCCCTGCGAACGCGGTGATCGTGACGCCGGCGACCGTTGCGCTGCTCGTCTCCGAGCGGCAGCAGCTCACCGGCACCGTCACCGATGCGGGTGGCAACACGATTCCCGGTCAGAGCATCACATGGGGCTCGAGCAACGCGGGTGTCGCGGCCGTCGGCACGACGGGGCTCGTCATCGCCATCGCGCCGGGCACCGCTACGATCACCGGCACGAGCGGCGCCGTCTCCGGCGTCTCTCACGTGACCGTGTCGCTCGTTCCGGTACGGCGCGTCACCGTCGATCCCGACGCGCTCGCGTTCACGCAGGGCGATCCCGCTGCGCAGCTCACCGTAACGCTCCTCGATTCTGCAGGTGGTACGCTGTCGCCCACGGGTCGCCCAGTCACCTTCGCGTCGAACAAGACGAGCGTCGCGACGGTCAGCGGCACGGGACTCGTCACACCAGTCGGCCCAGGCCAAGCCGTGATCACCGTGACGCAAACGGGATCGGGGCTCACTGCTACGTCAACCGTCACGGTCACTCCGGTTCCGGTCGCATCGGTCACGATCGCGCCTGCGCTCGACACGCTGATCGTCGGTCAGGCCGTGCAGCTCGTGGCAACGACCCTCGATGGCAGCGGCAACGTGCTCACCGGTCGCACGATCGTGTGGGACGGCAGCAATGATGGCGTCGCGACGGTATCGAGCCTCGGCAGAGTCACCGCGCAGGCGCCGGGCACGATGACCGCTACCGCCACGAGTGAAGGGAAAACCGGAACGGCAACGATCGTCGTGCTCGCGGTCCCCGTTGCGAGTGTCGTGATC
>PLMM01000225.1 GCA_003142495.1 Gemmatimonadota bacterium
GCACTCGGATGGACGCGTGCTGCTGTTCACGTCGACGTCGGCGAAGTCGTATGCGCAGATCTACGACATGGACAAGCTGCTGGCCGGCGCGCCGAATCAGGGGCTCGTCGGACGGATCACGAATCCGCACCAGCTCGCGCAGAACGATCACAGCATCGTCGGCTCCTTCCACGACTACTGGGTCGGCTACGATGCAGCGACGCACCAGGACAAGTTCTACGGCGCCGGGCGAGGCGGCTACTACATCTTTGACGTGACACGGCCGGAGGAGCCGAAGCTCATCACGTCGATCACGGGAACGATGGGCGTGCTCTCGGGGCACACGATCACGCCGAGTCCCGATGGGCGCTACGCGGTGACGGAGACGGAGTATCAGTTCGCGCCGCTCCGCATCTTCGATCTCACGCCGGCGCTCGAGGGGAAGGCGCAAACGATCTCGCAACCGATCGGCGCGTGGACGGCGGACTGGCGCAACCTCCCGCACAATCACGAGGTGCGCTGGCCGTACGTGTTCGTGTCCGCGTACGAGGATGGATTCCAGGTGTTCGACATGTCCGATCCGAAGGATCCGTACACCATCGGCTACTACCACACGTACGACGGTCCACACATGGCCGGCTGCTGCTCGAGGGAGTACATCGCGGATCCGAGCTCCGATCCGCGCGACCACGGCGTTGCGAACGGCGCGTGGGGTGTGCAGGTCCGCGATGCGGATGGTCTCGTCGTGATCAGCGACATGACGACGGGCTTCTGGGCCTTCTACCTCGACGGCTTCGACTCGTGGAATGGCCACGACTGGGGGATGCCGAACGTGTCCACGGCGCAGCACTGGGATACGGGCCCCGAGGGTGCGACGAAGCCCGTCGTGAGCGCGCAGAACCCGTAATGCGCGATGCGATGAGCGCGACTTGTCGATCGATCGTTGGTGTCGCGCTGCTCGCATGCACGATCGCTCCGCGCGCTGTCGAGGCGCAGGGGCAGTACGCGATCATCAATGGCGCGCGCATTTACTATGAGGTCGAAGGGACGGGGCACGCGCTCGTCCTGATTCACGGCTGGCCGATGAGCGCGCGCATGTGGGACGAGCAGGCGCGCGTGCTCAAGAATTACTACCAGGTCATTCGCTACGATCGCCGTGGCTTCGGCAGGTCGCCGGGGACACCGGGCACGGAGCAGTCGGCCGAGCACGATGCGCAGGATCTCGAGGCGCTGCTCGGCTACTTGAAGGTGTCGCACGCGTACGTGCTCGGCCACTCGCAGGGCGGCGCCGTCGCGCAGCAGTTCACGCTCGATCATCCCGACCAGGTTGATGCGCTCATTCTCCACGGCGCGCCGATCGATGGTTTCGTGTTGCCGGAGACGGGGCCGTTCTCCGGTGCCGGCTCGGTTCGCGAGCTGATGCAGAAGTCGGGAATGGCGGAGTTCCGCCGCCAATGGCTCGCGCATCCGATCAATCACGTGCCCGAGGGACGCCCCGAGGTTGCGGCGCTCATCGCGGACATCGTCGCGAACTACTCGGGCGACGACGTGCTGAAGATGGTGCCGAAGCGCTCCGGTGGCGTGCCGGTGATCGAGCGGCTGAACGAGATCAAGGTGCCGGCGCTCGTACTCGTTGGCGGGGAAGATCTGCCGTTCTTCCAGATCTCGGCGGACGCGCTCGCGTTCGAGATCCCCGGCGCGCAAAAGGTCGTGGTGCCGGGCGGCGCGCATCTCGTCAACATCATCGAGCCGGAGCGGTACAACGCGGAAGTGCTGCGCTTTCTGCGCGGAGTGGAGCGCTCGCGGGCGCACTAGCGATAGCAGGATCGTGTTCGGAGATCGTCGACATGCGCGAGCTGTTCGCGCGCGAAGGAAATGAGTCGCCACGAATGAGGAGGCACGTCATGAGGGGATTGTCGTCGCGGGAGATTCTCACTCGCAGCTGCGTTGTGGGCGTGCTGGCGCTGGCGTTTGCCGCCGCCGCGCCGGCGCATGCGCAGACCATTGACTCGGCGAGCTACGCGCATCGCCGCGCGCGCCTCGCCGCACTGGCCAAGGATGGCATCGTCGTCATTCAGAGCGTCGACAAGAATCAGGCGGGGCTCACCGAGTACCTGATCGACGACAGCGACAATCACGATTTCCTCTTTCTCACGGGAGTCGAGTCGCAGAGCTCGACGCTCGTGCTGCTCCCGGCCTCGACGACGTATCCGGAGATTCTCTTCGTTCCGGAGAAGGAGGTCGATGGCGCCCGCGCGCGCACCGGCATCAAGACCGTGATAGCGTCGGAGAAGTTTCCCGCGATGCTCGGTGATGCACTCACCGACTACTCGATCAAGCGCTTCACCGAACGGATGCGGAAGCCCGTGTCGTCGGAGATGTCGCGCGTGCTATCGCTGACGCTGAAGAAGCCGATCGCCTTCAACTATCCGCGCTACATCAGCCTCGCGAACGATCCACCAGCGCGCGTGAAGCTCGCGGCGACCATCAGGGTGCTCTCGCCGAATGTGGAGCTGCGCGATGCCTCGCCGCTGCTCGACAACCTGCGCAATCGCCGCGATCCGGCGGATCTCGCGATGGAGAACAAGATCGTCCAGATCGGAAGCGCGGGAATCGTCGCGGCGATGAAGGCGAGCAGGGCGGGGATGACGGACGAGAAGGTCAACGCCGTCGCGGAATCGACGTTCAAGGCGCAGGGTGCCTCGCGCCTCGCGTATCCGTCGCTGATCTACATCGCGCCGTTCGCACGCAAGGTGCAGCCGGTATCCGCGGCCGAGGTGGCGAAGAGCTCGGAGCCGTCGTCGGCCGTGCACGTGATGGAGAACGGTGATCTTGTCATGATCGACGCCGGCGCGGAGTATCATCACTACGCCAGCGATCTGAGTCGGACGGTGCCCGTCTCGGGCAAGTTCACGGCGGAGCAGCGCAAGTATTACGATGCGGTGCTCGCAGCGCACCACGCGGCGGTTGCAGCGATCCGCCCGGGCGCGACATTCAAGCAGGTGAACGATGCCGCGGTGGCGGCGCTGCGCGCTCAGGGGCTCGACAAGTACTTCACCTTCGGCACGAGCCACTTCATCGGAATGGACGCGCACGACGCGGGGAATTACAGCAAGCCGATGGTGCCAGGGATGATCTTTACCGTGGAGCCAGGGATGATCGACACGGAGAAGAACATCGTGATTCACGTCGAGGACATGATTCTCGTGACTCCAACCGGGCACAAGAATCTTTCGGAGAGCGTCCCGATCGAGGTCGCGGACATCGAGAAGCTGATGGCGACGAAGTAGCGGCGTGCGACGACGGAGCCGCGACCTCACACTGGAAGCTGCATGCTGACCGACGATCAGGTCGCGGGCGTACGAGCGAACTTTCCGATCCTTCAGGAAAAGACGTATCTCTATAGCTGTTCGCAGGGCGCGCTGTCGTACGCTGTGGTGGCGGGGCTTGATGACTACGTAGCAAGCTGGCGAACGTCGACGGCACCGTGGGACGTGTGGATGGGGGCGTACGAGAGCCTTCGCGTCTCGTTCGCGAGGTTCATCAACGCCGAGCCGGATGAGATAGCGATCATCAACAGCGCGTCCGGCGGGATCAACCCGATCGCGAGCGCGCTGCACTTCGACGCCCGCGACGGCGTAGTGATGAGCGAGTACGAGTTCCCGACGATGGGACAGATCTGGCTGGCGCAGCAGCCGCGTGGTGCCCGCGTTCGATTCCTCGATGGCGTCGGGAACGCGGTGCCCGTGGAGGCATATGCGCGCGCGATCGACGAGCGCACGCGCATCGTGCCCCTCACCCAGCTCTCCTTTCTCAACGGCTCGCGCTCCGACGTGCCGGCCATCACCAGGATTGCGCACGACAACGGCGCGCTCGTCTTTCTCGACGGCTATCAGGATTGCGGCACACGCCCGCTCGATGTGAAGGCGCTCGACGTCGACTTCTTTGTGACTGGAACGCTGAAGTATCTGCTCGGCCCGCCGGGGCTCGGCTTTTTGTACGTGAAGCGCGCGCTGATCGACTCGCTCGTGCCGACGATGAGCAGCTGGTTCGCCCAGCGAGACATCTTCGCCTTCGACACCAGGCATCTCGACCTCGCGCCCTCTGCGCGCCGCTTCGAGAATGGGGCGCCGAACATTCCGAGCATCTACGGCGCCGCGCCGGCGCTCGACCTGCTCACGCGCGTCGGGATGGAGAACGTCGCCGCGCAGATCGAGCGGCTCGCGCGCACCTTTCTCGACGGCGCGAAGGCGCTCGGGATCGCCACGAAGACGCCCGCGTCGAGCGTCGGCCCGCTCGTCGTCCTGCGCGCCGCCGATCCCGCCGCCGCGCTCGCCCAGCTCACCGAGCGGGGGATCGTCGTCTCGACTCGCATGGATGGCGTGCGCTTCGCCTTTCACGTCTACAACGACATGGCCGACGTTCACGCGGCGCTGAATGCACTCGAGGGCATGCAGGGCTTGATGGTCTCCGCGTGATCCTCACGCCGCGTCCCGCTGGAGCGCTCGGCGCCAACGGCGCACGCGCGGACGCGCCCGCTGCAGGCGAGAGCTCCATTGAGAGCGGCGAGCAGCTCTCGCGCCAGCTCTCCGCCGGACAGCTTGGCATGATCGCGATCGGCGGCGCGATCGGAACGGGGCTCTTTCTCGGGAGCGCGCTCGCCGTTCGCATAGCCGGCCCCGGCGTGATCGTGAGCTATCTCATCGGCGCGGTGATCGCGCTCCTCTTCATGGGCGCGCTCTCGGAGATGGCGGTGGCGCACCCCACCGCCGGCTCGTTCGGCGTCTACGCGGAGATGTACCTGAATCCGTGGGCCGGCTTCACGATGCGCTACACCTACTGGGCCGCGCAGTGCATCGCCATCGGCGGCGAGGCGACGGCGGTTGCGATCTACTGCCGCTGGTGGTTTCCGGGCACGCCCGCGTGGCTCTGGATCCTCGGCTTCTCGATCGCCCTCGTCGCCATCAATGCGCGCAACGTCGGCACCTTCGGCAGCTTCGAGTACTGGTTCGCGATGATCAAGGTCGTCGCCATTGTGCTCTTCATCGTGCTCGGCCTCGGGCTGCTGCTCGGCGTCGGCCCCGCGCCCGCGATCGGCCTCGCTAATTTCAGCGCGCACGGCGGCTTCCTCGCCACGGGATGGACCGGAGTCTGGATGGCGATGGTCTTCGTGATCTTCAGCTTCATGGGTACCGAGGTGGTCGCCGTCACCGCCGGCGAGGCGAAGGATCCCGAGACCGCGGTGCCGCGCGCGATGCGTCGCACAGTTGGGCGACTGATCCTCTTCTACATCGGAGCGATCACCGTTCTCATCGGCATCCTGCCGTGGACGAGCATCCAGCCGGGGTCGAGCATCACCGCGAGCCCATTCGTCAGCGTCTTCCGCGCGGTCGGGATTCCCGCCGCGGCGCACGTCGTGAATCTCGTCGTCATCACCGCTGCGGCGTCGAGCATGAATTGCAATCTGTACATGGCGAGCCGGATGCTCTTCTCGCTCGCGCGCGGCGGCTACGCTCCGGCGTCGCTCGGGCGCGTCTCGAAGCGCGGCACGCCGCTTCCCGCGCTCTTCGCCTCCGCGGGCGGACTTGCGGTGGCGCTGGTCATCGCGGTGATCTATCCGGAGAGCGCCTTCCAGTATCTCTTCGGCATCGCGCTCTTTGGCGGCCTGTTCGTCTGGCTCATGATTTTCCTGACCCATCTCGCCTTTCGCCCCCGCTGGATTGCGGAGAATCGCGGGCGCCTCCCCCTGCAGCTCATCGGCTTTCCCTACACATCGATCGTCGGCGCGCTCGCGATTCTCGCCATTCTGATCACGACCTGGTGGGTGGCCGGCATGCGGATCGCGCTGGTGTCTGGAGTGCCGTGGCTGGCCATTCTCACCATCGCGTACTTCTTCGTCGCGCGCCGTCGCGCAGCGCTGCGAGATGCCGGGCGCATCGAGCTCGTTCCCACGGTGCCGACCGCATGACGCAAGTCGAACGGACATTCCGATGAGCGAAGGGCGATCGGAGTTCACGCTCCGCGCGGTGCTTCTCGGCTCCTTCCTGGGCGTCGTCTTCGGCCTCGTCACCGTGTACGTCGCGCTCGAGGTCGGCCTCAACTTCAGCGCGTCGATTCCGATCGCCGTGCTGGCGATCACCGTCTTCAAGCGACTCGGGAATCAGTCGATTCTCGAGAAGAACATCGTGCAGACGGTGGGCTCCGCCGGTGAGTCGATCGCCGCCGGCGTCGTCTACACCATGCCCGCGCTCCTCTTCCTCGGCTACAAGCTCGAGCTCTGGCGCATCTTCTGGCTCGCGCTCATCGGCGGACTGCTCGGCGTCTTCTTCATGATTCCGCTGCGAGAGTATCTCATCGTGAAGGAGCACGG
>PLMM01000077.1 GCA_003142495.1 Gemmatimonadota bacterium
CCTGCAACATCCCCTTGCCGTTGCTATGATCGACGAGCAGGGTGTCCTTCACGACCTGCAGGTCGATCATGCCGTGTTGCTCGTACAGCTTCGGTATTCGCTCGCTCAGGTCGCCCTGGAATTTCTCGTCGTCGAACTCGCCCTTTCGCCAGAACCAGAAGGCCTCGGGCTTTATCTTCATCGCGGCCACGACCTGCGCGTCCTTCAATTCCTTGTTGCCGAGAATGTCGACGCCGGAGATCGCGAGGTGGCGCCCTTCGTCGATGTTGAAGGCGAGGTGCGCGTCGCCGCCCGTGGTGTCGGTGACCGGCGTGATCTTCGCGAGATAGTAGCCGTGCGCCTGATACATCGAGTCGAACTTCTGCACGGTGTTGCGCACCGCGGACGGATCGAGAGGACGGTTGGTGGCCAGCTCGACCTTGCCGCGCAGCGTCCCCTCCGAGATCACCTTCGCGCCCTTGATCGTGAAGCCCTTGAGCACCGGGCGCTCGACGACAGTGAGCGTGAGGATCGCGTGACCGCCCGTCACCTCGCACCCCGCCTGCACATCGTCGAAGGCACCGGTGGCAAAGACGTTGCGGAGTGTGCGCTGGAGCACGCGATAGTTCAGCGAGTCGCCGGCGGCGAGCCCAGCGTCTGCGCGAATCTTTTCGGACGTGACGCGCTTGTTGCCGCGTACCGCTACCGAATCGGGGAGCACGCAGCCAGAGGTGCTCTGCGCGTGCGCCGTTATGCTCGCGAGGCTAATCGCGAGCGGAAGGAAAAAAAGTCGAGACATTCCGGGTAATGTACACATGAAACGGCCGAATGGCTCATACGAGCAAGCCATTCGGCCGGTACTGCTACGTGCGAATGCCGAATCAGGTGGTCTTCGCCAACACCCGGAACTCGAGCCTCGCTCCATCACTCGCGACATCGACCTCGATCTCGTCGCCCTTCGCGAAGTCGCCCGTCAGAATCTTCTCCGACAGCGGATCTTCGATGTACTTCTGAATCGCCCTCTTGAGCGGCCGCGCGCCGAAACTCTCGTCGTAGCCGTGCGTGCTCAGGAAGTCGGTTGCCGTCTCGGTGAGCTTGAGCGTGATCTCCTCGTCGCCCAGCCGCTTCTGCACTTCCTTCATCAGAATCGACACGATCAGCGCGATGTGCTCCCTGCCCAATGGATGGAACACGATCACGTCATCCAGCCTGTTGAGAAACTCGGGATTGAAGACCCGCTGAATCTCTTCCTTCACCTTGTCCTGAATTCGACTGAAGTTTTCCTTCTCGCCCGGCGTGGTGAAGCCGAGTCCCTTCCCCTTCGTGATGTCCCGCGCGCCGACGTTCGACGTCATGATGACGACGGTGTTCTTGAAGTCGATGACGCGGCCGTAATTGTCGGTCAGGTGTCCTTCGTCGAGCACCTGCAGAAGAATGTTGAAGACATCGGGATGCGCCTTCTCGATCTCGTCGAGGAGTACGACGCTGTACGGCTTGCGCCGCACGGCCTTCGTCAGCGTTCCCGAATCTTCGTAGCCCACATACCCCGGAGGGGCGCCGATGAGCCGCGAGACCGAGAATTTTTCCATATATTCGCTCATGTCGACGCGAATGAGCGCCGACGGATCCGCGAAGAGGAACTTCGCGAGGGACCGGGCGAGCTCGGTTTTCCCGACGCCCGTGGGCCCCGAGAAGATGAACGAGCCGATCGGACGCGACGGATCCTTGAGTCCCGCGCGACTGCGGCGAATGGAGCGCGAGAGCGCCTTGATCGCCTCGTCCTGGCCGACCACGGACTCGTGCAGCTCTTCCTCCATGCGCAAGAGACGCGATGACTCCGCCTCCTGCAGACGCATGACGGGAATGCCCGTCCAGCGGCTGACGATGAAGGAGATCTCCTCCTCGCCGAGCACGGGGCGGAACGACTGCCGGTGCTTCTCCCACTCTTCCTGCTTCTTGCGAATGTCGCCCTGCAGCTCGCGCTCGCGATCGCGCAGTGCCGCGGCCTTCTCGAAATTCTGGTCGCGCACGGCGGCTTCCTTCTCGCCGTTCACGCCTTCGAGCTTCGCCTTGAGCTCGGCGACTTCCGGTGGTGGCGCCTGCGCCGCCAGCCGTGCGCGCGCGCCTGCCTCATCGATGACATCGATCGCCTTGTCCGGGAGGAAGCGGTCGGTGATGTAGCGCTCCGAGAGCTTCGACGCGGCCACGAGCGTCGAATCGGGGATCGTCACGTGATGATGATCCTCGTACTTCTTGCGCAGCCCTTTGAGAATCTCGACGGTCTCGTCGACTGAAGGCGGCTCGACGACGACGGTCTGGAAGCGACGCTCGAGCGCGCCGTCCTTCTCGATGTATTTGCGATATTCGTTGAGCGTGGACGCACCGACGCACTGCAGCTCGCCGCGAGCGAGCGCCGGCTTGAGCATGTTGCTCGCGTCGATCGCTCCTTCGGCTGCGCCTGCGCCGACGAGCGTGTGCAGCTCATCGATGAAGAGAATGACGTTCTTGTTTTGCGCGATCTCGTTCATGACCGCCTTCAAGCGCTCCTCGAACTGACCACGATACTTGGTGCCGGCGATCACGGCCGCCATGTCGAGCGCGAGCACGCGATTGTCGCGCAGCGAGTCGGGGCATTCGCTGTTCGCGATCAGCTGTGCGAGCCCCTCGACGATGGCCGTCTTGCCCACACCCGGCTCGCCGATGAGCACCGGATTGTTCTTCTTGCGGCGCGTCAACACTTCCATGACGCGCTGAATCTCCTTCGCGCGGCCGATGGTCGGGTCGAGCTGACCCTCCGCAGCAAGCTGCGTGAGGTCGCGGCAGAAGTGATCGAGCGCGGGGGTCTTCGACTTCTTGTCCCCCTTGGTGGGCTGCGGCGGCGCGACGTTGCCCTGCTGCGCCGCGGCGCCGCCTTGCGGCATCTCGGTGCCGAGCAGTCGCAGCGTTTCCGCGCGCGCCGCGTCGAGATTCACACCGGTGTCGGTGAGAACCTGGGCCGCAATCCCCTTCTCCTCGCGAAGCAATCCGAGAAGAAGATGCTCCGTGCCGACGTAGCTGTGATTCAGCTCGCGCGCCTCGCTCATGGCGAGCTCGAGCACCTTCTTTGCGCGCGAGGTATAGGGAAGGTCTGGGCCTGTCGTCTGCGCCGCTTTCCCCTTCTTGACCGTCTCCTCGATTTTCTGCTGAATCTCGTCGAGGTCGACGCTCAAATTCTGGAGAACGGCCGCAGCAACTCCCTCACCCTCACGGATGAGGCCGAGCAGAATGTGCTCTGTCCCCACGTACTCGTGGTGAAGGCGGGCGGCTTCCTCGCGGGCCATTGCGAGAACTTTCCGCACGCGCTCAGTGAAGTTGTAGCCGTTCATAGATCCCTCTGTGCCGCGGAGTATCGCCCCGGAGGCGCACTCCTACATGCCTCTACATCCCTACTTCCGCTGCGAGTGCCTGCCGCACGTAGCGTGCGCGCGCAAGATTGGCTTCGCTCTCCGAGAGCGGCCGGCCTTCCGCGTGGGACAGGTGCGCAGCTTGCGAAAAGATCAGGAGCTTGTTGAGGGTATATACACTCAGGCCAGTGATCAGTTTCAGACCAACGGCCAGGCGCACGCCGCTCAGAAAGTTCATTGCCTCGTCGAACGTAAGGCTGCGCGCGTAGCGGAGTGTCCCGTATGCTCGCCAGAGCTTGTCTTCAATAATATAACCAGCGTCGCGAAGCAATACTCGCCTCGCCTCCTCCTCGCGCGCGATCACCGTCGTCAACACCTGCAGCAGCTTGTCGATGATCTCTTCCTCCGTTCGCCCCAGTGTCGTCTGGTTCGAGATCTGGAAGAAGTTGCCGACGACCTCACTGCCCTCGCCGTACAATCCGCGATAGGTAAAACCGATCTGCTGCAATCCCGCGAGCGTCTTGTTGATCTCCTTCGTCAACACGAGCCCCGGCAAATGAATCAACGCACTCGCCCGCAATCCGGTGCCCGTGTTCGTCGGGCACGACGTCAGATAGCCGAATTCATCGTGGAACGCAAAGGGCACTCGCGCGCCCAATTCCTCGTCGATCCGCTGCATGTCCGCGAAGGCATCGGCGAGGTTGAAGCCGGACCGCAGCGTCTGGAGGCGCAGATGATCCTCTTCATTAACCATGACGCCTATTCCGTCGCCAAGAAACACCGCGGCGCCGCTGCGCACCGGGTGCTGGACGTCGAGCCCCGCCAGCTCCTTGCTGATCAGGTGGCGCTCGTGGAGAAGCAGCCGGTCGTCGGAGCCGAGCTCATCCACTCGGACCAGCAGATTCGCCCGCAAGTGCGGCGAGCTTTCCACCGCCTCGCGGACCCGCGCGAGGATTCGGAGCCGCTCTCCATCGCGCGCCCGACCCGGGAAGGCGAAACCCTCCAGGTTGCGCGCCAGGCGGATGCGCGTGGACAGCACGATCCCGGCGTGGTCGCCCGAGGCGTCCAGCCAGTTCACGCCGCCGTCCGGCAGCAACGAGAGATCGAGCGTCACTCCATCACCTTGAGCTGGTCGCGCAACTTCGCCGCTTCCTCGAAATGCTCCTGCTCCACCGCCCTCCGCAGCCGCGTGCGGAGCTCCGTCGCCACCGAGGCGCCCTCCTCCACCCCGCCCTCGGCAGGCGGCCGATAGCGTTTGCCCTGGTGCTTCGAGGTGCCGTGTACGCCGCGCAACAGGTCGCGCAACTTGGCCTCGAAGGCGCCATAGCAATAAGCGCAGCCCAGGCGGCTCGTGTTCCGGAAGTCGCGCAGCGTGGAATTGCAGAAGGTGCAGCGCCAGCTCTCGCTCCCCGCGAGGAGCTGTTTCTGCTGGACGGCCTGAATGAAGTCCGCGAGCGGCTGCTTCGGCATCGTGACGTGCGTTTCGATACCTCGCTCCGCCGCGCACTTCTCGCACAGGTTGAGCTGACGCACCGGCGGATCGGTCACCTGCGTGACCTGCACGACGGCGTCTCGCTCTTTACAGCTATCACAAAGCATCAGGCTAGCACCTCCAGCACATCCGTTTCCTGCAACCGGCCATCCTCCAGCAGCAGCGCCCGGTCGGCGCGCGCCGCAAGCGCCTTGTTGTGAGTAACGACGACCATCGCAATGTTCAGGTCTCGCACCAGCTGCGTGAACTGCTCGTGCAGCCGTTCGGCGTTCGCGTGATCGAGATTCCCACTCGGCTCGTCCGCGAGCACGACCACCGGATCCACCGCCAACGCGCGCGCGACGGCCGTGCGCTGCTGCTCTCCCCCGGACATCTCCGACGGCCGGTGCGTGCTCCGTGCGCTCAGCCCTACTCGCGCCAGCATCTCGGTGGCCCTCGCTCGAGCCTTCTGCGTATCCCACCCGGAAATTCGCAGCGGCATCATCACATTCTCCAGCGCGGAGAACTCGCGCAAGAGGTGATGAAACTGAAAGACGAATCCGACTTTCTTGTTCCGCAGCTTCGAGAGCTCGCCGTCATCGAGATCGCTCAGCGCTTCGCCATCGAGCGTCACCTGCCCTGCCGACGCGCGATCGAGCGCGCCCAGGATGTGAAGGAGCGTGCTCTTCCCTGCGCCGCTGGCGCCGACGATCGCGATCATCTCGCCGCGACGCACGTCGAGGCTCACCGCGTTGAGCACATCCACCCGAGCACCATCGCCGCCTACGTACGACTTCGATAGGCCACGCGCCTCGATGACGTTCATTCGTGACGAATCGCCTCGACGGGGAACAGGCGCGCCGCCTGAATCGCGGGATAGAGCGTGGCCAGTGCCGCAATGATGATGCTCGCCACCACGATCCACATCACGTCGCCAAGCTGAATCGTCACCGGGAGATGATCGATGAAGTAGACGGTGGGATCGAGCGGAATGAGCTGGCCGCGATCGATCGCGATCCCCGCGCTCACGCCAATCGCGACGCCCACCGCGGTGCCCACGACGCCGATGACGAGCCCCTGCACGAGAAAAATTCGGCGCACCGATTTCGCCGGCAGCCCCATCGCCTTGAGAATGCCGATCTCGCGCGTCTTGTCCTTCACCACCATCGTGAGCGTGCTGACGATGTTGAACGCCGCGACGAGCACGATGAGCAGGAGGATGATGCGCATCGCGAGCTTCTCCAGCTTGAGCGCCTGGAAGAGCTGCGAGTTCACTTCCTGCCAGTCGAGCACGCGATACGGATATTGCAGCGTGTCGGAGAGCTGCTTCGCGACGTCGCCCGCCTCCCAGCGATTGGTCGTGCGCGCCTCGATCCCCGTGACGGCGTCGCCCAAGCCGGCGAACTCCTTCGCGCGCTCGAGATCGACGTAGATGTACGAGTTGTCGTACTCGTACATCCCGGTCTCGAACACGCCGGTGACCTCGAACTGGTACAGGCGCGGGACGTAGCTGCCGACCGACGCGTTGAACTTCGCGCCCGCCGGCGAGATGAGCGACAGCTTGCTCCCCGGAAACACATTCAGTCGCTCCGCGAGTCGCTTGCCGAGGACGGCGCCGCGATGCTGGCCGTCTTCCGTGTAGAAGCGGAAGTCGCCCGTCGACGCGTGCTTGCGGATGCTCGTGACGTCGACCGACGAATCGCCGGCATGCGGAATTCCCTCGACGAAGACGCCTTCAGAGTAGTCGTGCCCCGCGGTTGCGAGCCCCTGCGTGAGCACGAACGGCGCGGCCGCGACGATGCGCGGATTGCGCTTGACGCGCTCGAGCGTCGACCGCCAGTCGGCAAGCTTGAGATCCTCGCCGAAGGTGAGCACGCGCAGATCGGGGCTGCCAACGAGAATTTTCTCGCGGAGATCGTTCTGCATCCCCGTCATCACACCGTTGATCACGATGAGCGCGCTCACGCCGACCAGCACACCGCCGATCGCGATCACGCTGATGAAGGAGAAGAGCCGCGCGCTTCCGCGGCTGCGCAAATAGCGCCAGGCGATCGACAGCTCGAGCTTGCTCATTCGGGGCGCATCGTTGGAAAGAGAATCACATCGCGTATATGTGATATACCCGACAGATACATGAATAGCCGGTCGATGCCGACGCCGACGCCGCCCATCGGCGGCATCCCGTGCTCCATCGCGCGCAGATAATCCTCGTCGACGCCGGGCGCTTCCTCGTCGCCGGCGGCACGCAGCTTCGCCTGCGCCTCGAAGCGACGGCGCTGGTCGATCGGATCATTGAGCTCGCTGAACGCGTTCGCGAGCTCGCGGCCGCCGGCGAAGAGCTCGAAGCGCTCGGTGAGCCCGGGCGCGCCGCGCTTGGGCTTCGCGAGCGGCGACAGCTCGAGGGGATAGTCTACTACAAAGGTCGGCTCATGCAGCGCGCGCTCGACGTGCGCCTGAAAGAGCTCGTCGAGCAGCTTGGGCCGAGACAGTGTATCGGGCTTCGCCACACCCGCGCGCTCCGCAGCGCTCTGCAGCTCCGCATCCGACATCGCGAGCGCGTCGCCGCCGAGCACGGTGTTGAGCGCCGACACCCACTCGATGCGCGGAAAGGGCGTCGCGAGCGCGGGCACCGACGCGGCGTACGCGGGATGCGCGCGCACCGCGTTCGCGGCCGCGACGAGCAGCTGCTCTACCAGGAGCATCATGTCCGTGTAGTCCGCGTACGCCTGGTACCACTCGAGCATCGTAAACTCGGGGTTGTGCGTGCGATCGACGCCCTCGTTCCGAAAGTCGTGGCCGATCTCGTACACGGCGTCGAAGCCGCCGACGATCAGCCGCTTGAGATAGAGCTCATCCGCTATGCGCAAGAAGAGCGGCATGTCGAGCGCGTTGTGGTGCGTCGTGAACGGGCGCGCCGCTGCGCCGCCGTAGAGCGGCTGCAGCACCGGCGTCTCGACCTCGAGAAAGCCTTTGGCATCGAGAAAGGCTCGGAGCGCGCTGATCATTTTCGATCTCGCGACGAACGACGCGCGCACATCGGGGTGCACCGCGAGATCCACGGCGCGCTGGCGATAGCGCTGCTCCGGATCGCTGAATCCCGAGTGGCGCACTATCACACCATCGACGGTCTCCTCCTTTCCGAACGGGAGCGGGCGCAGCGACTTCGCGAGCATCTCGGCGCTCGCGACGCGTACCGTCGCCTCGCCCGTCTTCGTGCGGAACAGCGCACCCGAGATGCCGATCACGTCGCCGATGTCGAAGAGCTTGAGCGTCTCGGAGAGCTCCTCGCCCAAATCGTCCTTACGGAAGTAGAGCTGGATGCGCCCCGCGTCGTCGGCGAGATGCGCGAAGCTCGTCTTCCCCTGCCCGCGCCACGCGACGATCCGCCCCGCGACGCGCACGACCTCGCCCTCGTCCGCTTGCCCAAGCGCGGCGACGGCGGACGCCGACGTGTGCGTGCGCACGAAGCGATACGCGTACGGCGCGATCCCGCGCGCGATCAGCGCGTCGTGCTTCTCGCGGCGCGCCTTGAGAACGAAGTTCTGCTCTTCGGTGGTCACGCTGCGTTCGCTCCGGGAGCGCCTGCGCGCTTGAGATACGCCTCGATGAATGGATCGATCGCGCCGTCCATCACCTTGCCGACGTCGGTGATCTTGAGCTCCGTGCGATGATCGTTGACCATGGTGTACGGCTGAAAGACGTAGCTTCGAATCTGATTCCCGAATGATACGTCGGTCTTCGCGGAATCGACTTCCGCCTTCTTGGCCTCGCGCGCCTCGACCTCGCGCTGATAGAGCGCGTTCTTCAGCATCTTGAGTGCGGTCTCCTTGTTCTTGTGCTGCGAGCGCTGCTGCTGGCAGCTCGTGACGATGCCCGATGGAATGTGCGTGAGGCGCACTGCGGAGCTGGTCTTGTTGACGTGCTGGCCGCCGGCGCCAGACGCGCGGAAGACATCCATGCGAATGTCCTCGTCGCGCACTTCGATGTTGATCTCCTCGTCGACATCGGGATAGACGAACACCGACGCGAAGCTCGTGTGGCGGCGCGACTGCGAATCGAACGGCGAGATGCGCACGAGCCGATGCACGCCGGCCTCGGAGCGGAGGAAGCCGTACGCGTACTCGCCCTTCACCTCGAGCATCGCGCCCTTGATCCCTGCCTCTTCGCCCTCACTCACGTCGAGCACCTCAACGGAGAAGCCGCGTCGCTCGGCCCAGCGCGTGTACATGCGGAGGAGCATCCCTGCCCAATCCTGCGCCTCGGTGCCGCCGGCTCCGGCGCTGATCTCGACCATCGCGTTACGCTGATCGTCGGCGCCCTGCAGCATCGAGCGAAGCTCGTACGCGCGAAGCTGATCCTCGAATGACGCGAGATCACGATCGAGCTCCGTTGACAGATCGGCGTCGGGCTCGGCCTGCAGCAGCTCGTCGAGCTCCGTCATCTCGCGGAGCTTCGCCTCGAGCCTGTCGAAGGGCTCGACCCAGTTCTTGATCGTGTTGACTTCCTGAATTACTTCCCGCGCGCGGTCCGGCACGTCCCAGAAGTTGGACTCGGCCATCTGCGCCTCGCGCGTGCTCAGCGTGACGCGCTTGGTATCCAAGTCAAAGCAACCCCCGGAGCTCGGCGAGTCGCTCATCGTGCCGGCGCAGCTGCCGGGTGCGTTCACTCTCGGACATTGGATCCACTCCACTGATGATGCCGCGCGCGTGCGCGACGACAGGAATACAAACGACGCGAGCCGCTCCGGGCGCCGGAACGGCTCGCATCTGAAATATAATCCGACATCGCCTGTGCGGCACGACGCATCGTGCCTTCATCGAGCGAAAGTTCCTAGAAGATCTTGGCGCCGCCCGCGAGCACATCGTTGAGCGCATCCTGGAAGTGCGTCGTATTCTCGGCGAAGTCCTTCCCCATCTGCTCGACGTATTCCTCGTAGCTCTTCTTGATCTCCTCGCGGAAGCTCTCGCGCAGTGTGCCGTCGCGCTTCCCCTGCGCGTGCCGATCGGGGAAGTACGCGATGATGTCGGAGACGAGCGCACGCGCGAGCCGCTTCGCCTTTTGATTCGGATCGTTGGCGAGGAACGGATTGATCGGCGGGCGCGCGGCGGGCGCGCCAACAACCTGCGGTGCGGACGGTCGCGCCACCGGCGCGGTGGCGCGCGGCGTCGGCATCGAGGACGCGGGCGCGGCCGGTTGCTGCGCCGCGGGAGCCAACGGTGCCGCGGGAGCCGCGGGGGCTGCGGCCAGCGGCGCGGACCGCTGCAGTGGCAGCGACGCGTACGAGTTCGGCCCCGACGGCCCCGACGGCCCGGAGGGCATAGACGGCTGCGGCGACGACGTCGGCGCGAAGGGCGACATGCGCGGCGGTACCGCGGGCGCGGTGGGTGCAGCCGGTGGCGGCGCGGTGGGAGCAGGCGCGGACGCGACGGGTGCAGCGGCGGGTGCCGACGCCGCAGGTGCCGACGCCGCAGGTGCCGACGCCGCAGGTGCCGACGCCGCAGGTGCCGACGCCG